>JAVKTQ010000001.1:600000-857696 GCA_031460455.1 Sporomusaceae bacterium | reverse complement strand
CTGACGCCGCTTGAACAACGACGTCAGTCTGCGTAATTTCATGAAATCCTGCGATAGGCCTCTTTATTCGTGTCTATTGGATAGGGTTCAGTCCATTTTGCGGCCGCTTCGCTATTCTTTCCAGAAGAGTATCTCAGGTTCGTCGCGCGTCAGTTGCGGAATCCGGCCCTGGGGGTGGCCGACGATGAGCGGGGCGACGAGGTTGTAATCGGCGGGTACGCCGAGTACTTTTTTTGCCTCCGCCGTATCGAGCAGTGTCTCGGCGAAGCCGATCCAGCACGTGCCCAGGCCGAGGCCGTGGGCGGCGAGCATGAGGTTCTGGGCGGCCAGGCAGCAGTCGCCGTAGCTGTGGCGTCCCAGCGGCTTGGCGTAGATGACGATCAGCGTGCCGGCGGTGTAGAAGATGTTGAAGTCGGGATTTGAGAGCATGGCGCGGTATTTTTTGTGGGGCGAGTCGTCCAGGTCGCTTTTGCTTAGCAGCAGGCTTTTCGAGCGGTCGGAATAATCCTTGAGCAGCGCGGCGTCCTGGATGACGACAAAGCTCCAGGGCTGGGTGTTTGAGGCGCTGGGCGCCTGTACGGCGGCGTGGAGCAGTTTGCTGACGGTGGCCCTGTCTACTTTCTGCGCAGTATAGCTCCGCACCGACCGGCGGTTGGCGATCGCTTCCGTGAGGTCCACGTAGATCTCCTCCTGGCAGGAATTTTTATCTAGTATGATAGCAGAAGGCCGGTCGGTTGTAAAGTTGACATAATTGATATGTCAGCCGGCTTCCTCGGACGGCGGCTCGCCGGTCAGGTCGTAGAGGGCGGCGATGAAGGAGGCCACATGATCTTTCTCGTCGTTCATCAGGTGGCAGAAGTGATGGCAGCAGGTCGAGTCGGACGCTTTTTCCATGTACTTCTGGTATTTGTTGATTGCCTCGAGCTCGCTTGTGAGCGCTTTGGTCAGCAGGCAGACGGGGGTAAGGTCGTTTTCCGTTTCCTGAGCAGGCGGCACAACCATAGTTTCGGCCTCCAGCGGGCAGGCGCACTCGGGCTGCCAGCCGGCCGCCCATTTCGGCGTCATGCCACGCTGCGTGAGGAGGGCGTCGAGACCTACTTCCTCGAGCGCTTCGGCCTGGACGCTGTCGAGCGCGGCGATATGGCGTATGGTCATGACGAAGTGCCGCATTTCGTCTTCCGCCGTGTCGAGGAAAAGGCGCCTGAGGTCGCCGCATACCATGGCGGCCGCCTCGAGGTAGAAAAGGATGGCTTCGCGCTCGGCGATGGCGGCGTCCCTGAGCATTAGTAGACAGGGGTCGTCGGGACAGCATTCGTGGTGATGGTTGTCGTGATGGTGGTGTTCGTGGCTCGGGGGGCCGGTTTTTTTGGCCCGGGTTTTCTTCATTGTCGATTCCCCCTCAAAAATATTTTGGTCATTTTATGGTATGTAAGTTTACGGAAAAAGGTTCATAATGCTTCCCCGCCTTCTTCCGGTTCTGCTGGCCGCCTATCGGCCATACTAACAACAGCCGAATTAAGGAGGGATGGTGTGACTGCGTTTTTCGCTTCGCTGTTTCTCGTCCTGCTGGCCGAGATGGGTGACAAGACCCAACTGCTTGCCATGGCTTTCGCCGTCCGTTACCCGTGGCCGACGGTGCTGGCAGGCGTTTTCGCCGCCACCGTCGTCAATCACCTGCTGGCGGTGGAAGCAGGCAACTATCTGACAAGGGTGGTGCCGCTGCAGTATATCCAGATTGCGGCCGCTGTGTCCTTCATAATCTTCGGTCTCTGGACTCTCCGCGGCGACGAGCTGGCCGGCGAGGCCGACGCTGTCCGTCGCAGCCCTTTCTGGACGGTGGCGATCGCCTTTTTCTTCGCGGAGATGGGCGACAAGACCCAGCTTGCCACTATGGCGCTGGCCGCCCAGTACCAGACGGTCGTCCCGGTGTGGCTGGGGACGACCGCCGGGATGATGGTCGCCGACGGTATCGGCATCGGGGTGGGGGTGGTCATGGGGCGGAGTATACCCGAGCGTCTGGTGAAATGGGGTGCGGCGCTGATCTTCATTGCGTTCGGACTCGCCGGCCTGTACCGCTATCTGCCGCCGGGCCTGATCTCGCCTGCCGTCGCCGCCGTCGGCCTCGCTTTCCTGGCGCTGGCCGCGTATTTCGCTGTCCGGATGCAAGGCGGCCGCCTGCCGGGCGACTAGGCCGAAAGCGTGCCTTGACTTTGATGGGGAAATATTTTACAATAAAAACAAACCCCCCCGAGGGGGGGCGGACAGCAGGAAACATTGCACAGGAAGGAGAATCTGCATGTCAATAGTGAATATTGCCAATCAAGCCGATTTTGCCGACAAGGTGTTGAAATCCGCCCAGCCGGTGCTGGTTGATTTCTGGGCGCCGTGGTGCGGCCCATGCAAGATGGTGGCGCCTGAATTGGAAGCCGTTGCCGCCGACTACGACGGTAAGGCAGTCGTGGCCAAGGTCAACGTCGACGAGCAACCCGAGCTGGCCGGGCAATTCAAGGTCATGGGCATTCCGACCATGGTGGTCTTTAAGAACGGCGCGGAAGTCAACCGCATCGTCGGGTTCCGTCCTCGCCGGGATATCGCTGCGGCCATCGACGGAGCCGTGTAAAACGTGTAGGCAAGAAAGGCGGGATACCCCCGCCTTTTTATTTTACGGCTTATATAAGCCGCAAACTGGGAAGAAGGTGAACCGATGTCCGGACCGCTGGTTCTCGTTGCCGATGACGACGCCCAGATAAGAGAATTGCTGAAGCTGTACTTTGTCAAGGAAGGCTTCACGGTGGCCGAAGCGGCCGACGGCGCGGAGACGATCGTCAAGGTGCAGCAGCTTTCGCCCAGCTTGGTCATCCTCGATATTATGATGCCGGTGCTCGACGGCCTGGAGGCGTGCCGCCAGATCCGCAAATTTTCCCGTGTGCCGATAATCATGCTGACCGCCAGCGCCGACGACGACGACCGCATCCTTGGCCTCGAGACGGGGGCGGACGACTATATCGGCAAGCCCTTCAATCCCCGTGAGGTGGTGGCGAGGGTCAAGGCGGTGCTGCGCCGCTCGCCCGGAGCGGAGGAAGCCGCGGCCGATACCCTGCGGTTTCCCAATCTGGATATTAACCGCGGCGAATATACCGTTACCGCGTTCGGTCGCACCGAGCCCCTGACCGCCAAGGAGATGGAACTGCTGTGGCACCTTGCTTCCCACCCGGCCCGCGTTTTTTCCCGCGAGCAGTTGCTGGAGTCGGTGTGGGGCTATACGTACTGCGGGGATACCCGCACTGTCGATACCCATATCAAACGCATCCGTCAGAAGATCGGCGCCCAGGACAGCACCCCCTGGGATATCAAGACGGTATGGGGGGTCGGCTATAAGTTTGAGGTGAAAATGTGAGAAACTCGCTGCAGCGCAGGCTGCTGTACAGCTATATAATGGTGGTGGTGCTGGTGCTGGCCTGCGTGTCGGCCGGCATTTCCCTCCTGCTGCGCGAGTACTTCCTCGCCAGCAAGCAGCAGGAACTGGTCAATAAGGGCTATGAGCTCGGGCGCTTGGTTGAGAGCTATAACGAGGGCCGCATCGACCAGACGCAGTTCACTAAGCTGATCGACAGCGTCGACGCCTTCCTTGGCGCCCGCGTGTGGGTGGTCGACGACGCGCGGCGGGTAGTCGCCATTTCGACGCCGCCCGGCAGTGTTATGGGACGCGGCCAGGGCGGCCCCGGTATGGGCCGTGGCCCCGGCCTGGGCCAGGGAGGCCATGGTATGGGGCAGGGAGGCCATATGGGCCCCGGCGGCCACGGCATGGGCCAGGGAAACCTGCTGGCGCGGGCGCTGGCCGACCGGTTGGAGCCGGTTTTTGACGGCCAGGTTTTGGCGAGAAGTTTCTATCACCCCACTTACGCCGAGAATATGCTGATTGTCGGCGTGCCGCTCTTTAAGGCGGACGGGACGGTGAGCGGCGCCGTCATCCTTAACTCCCCGGTCCGCGGCGTCGACGAGTTCCTCACGCGTTTGTATTTTTACATCGGCGGCTTGGGTCTCGCCGCCCTGCTGCTGACGTTTTTCCTTGTCCGCCGGTTGGCCAGCGGCATCACGCGCCCGCTTCGCGATATGCAGGAGGCGGCGGCCACGATGGCCCGCGGCGACTACGCCATCAGGGTGAAGGCGGACGACGGCGACGAGGTCGGGGAGCTTGGCCGGTCGCTTAACGCGCTGGCCCAGGAACTCGGCCGCTTTGTGGCCAGTACAGCCAGGATGGAGAAGCTGCGCCGCGATTTCGTCGCCAATATTTCTCACGAGCTCAGGACGCCGCTGACCGTTATCCGCGGCTATACGGAAGCCCTCCTCGACGGCACGGTGCAGGAGCCGCGGGAAGCCGAGAAGTACCACCGCGTGATGCGGGACGAGACGGTGAGGTTGGAGGGGCTGATAAACGAGCTGCTTGATCTCAGCCGGCTGCAGGCCGAGGGCGCCGTTCTGGCGATGGAGAAGATTCCGCTGGCGGCTATCGCCGACAGCGTTGTGTCACTGCTTACGCCCCGGGCCGAGCAGGCCGGGGTGGCCCTGGCGCTGGCGACGGACGGCGAGACGGCGGTGAACGGTAATGGCGACCGCCTCACCCAACTGTTGCTGATTTTACTCGACAACGCGCTGAAGTTCACCCCGCCTGGAGGGAAGGTGACGGCCAGCGTCACTCGCTCCGACGGCGAGGTGCGGCTGCAGGTGGCCGACACCGGCAGCGGCATCTCCCGCGAGGATTTACCGTTCATCTGGGAACGGTTTTACAAGGGGGACAAGTCCCACGGCCGGACCGCCGCCGGCACCGGTCTCGGGCTGGCCATAGCCCGCGAGATCGTCGCCCGCCACGGCGCCCGCGCCGAAGTGGCGAGCGAACTCGGCAAGGGGAGTACGTTCACCGTTTATTTTCCCGCCGGATGATTGCCAATTAGGAGGTATTCGCTGATGATTACCCGTTTCCGTCGACTGGCAGCCGTACTTTTGCTCCTGGCTTTGGCGCTTTCGCTGACCGGCGTCGCCGCTGCGCCCCAGCCGGGTGTGGTCAGTCTCGACATCCTGACGGTCAACGATTTTCACGGCGCCCTGGCCGCCGAAGGCAAAAACCCCGGCGCGGCCGCGCTGGCCGCCTATCTCAGGGCGGAACGGGACAAGAACCCGGACGGCACGCTTATCCTTAGCGCCGGCGACATGTTCCAGGGTACTCCCGATTCCAATCTGCTGCGCGGCAAAACGGTGGTCGCGGTGATGAACGCGGTGGGCTTCGACGCCATGGCCCTGGGCAACCACGAATTCGACTGGGGGCTGGATGTGCTCAGGGAACGCATGGCGCAGGCCGCTTTCCCGATGTTGTCCGCCAACATCCTCGACAGGAGCAGTGGCCGGCGGGCCGAGCTGGTCGCGCCGTATGTCATCGTGGAACGCGACGGTGTCAAAATCGCCGTCGTCGGGCTCACGACCCCCGATACGGCTGTGACGACCAATCCTCGAAATGTACAGAATTTCGTATTCGCCGACCCTGCCGCGACGCTGAAGGCGCTGATTCCTGAGTTGAAAGCGAAGGGCGCGGACGTTGTCGTCGCCCTTGCCCATCTGGCGAGCTATCCCGGCGAACCGCCGACCGGCGAGGCGGCCGACCTGGCCGCGGCGGCGGGGAGCGATCTGGCCGCCGTCGTCAGCGGACATTCCCATCTGAAGGTAGCCGGAAAGGTGTCTGGCGTGCCGCTGGTGCAGGCTTACTATAACGGCCGTTCAGTCGCGGCCGTCCATATCGCCTACAGCGCTGCAAGCGGCGAAGTGCTCGGCGCGACGGTCGAAGTGAAGGACGTGCCGCCCGGCCTTGTCCCCGACAAACGGGTGGCGGCGATTGTCGCCGCTGCCCAAAGCGAGATCGCGCCGGTGAAGGGGCTTATCCTCGGCCGGGCTGAGACCGCCCTGCCCCACGACCGCTTCCAGCTTTCGCCGCTCGGGCAGTGGGCGACCGACGCGATGCGCCAGGCCGCCAAGGCGGATATCGCCCTGTGCAACGGCGGCGGCCTTAGGACCGGGCTGGCGGCGGGGACTGTCACCCTCGGCGATATGTACGCGGTGATGCCGTTCGACAACGACCTGTTCGTGGCCGAGATGACAGGCGCCCAGGTGCTGGCCGCCCTCGAACATGGCATCGCCAATCCCAAGTATGGCACACTCCAGTTCTCCGGCCTCACGGTCGATTACCGCGCCGCGGCCCCGGCCGGCCGGCGGGTGGCGGCTGCGACAATGGCCGACGGCAGCCTGCTGGCAGCCGATAAGACTTATCTGGTGGCTGTGAGCGATTTCCTCATTGCCGGCGGCGACGGCTACGACATGATCAAGGCGGCAGCCCGTCACACCAATACATTCCTGACGCTGCGCGATGCACTGGCCGAAGCGGTCCGGAAGGCGGGCGTGATCCGCTTCCGGGGCGACGGCCGGTTGAAAGAGCTTAGCAGGAGCGCGGCCCTGTTTATTGCGGCATAAGAAAATATTCATTGTCTAAACTCGTCCTGTTTGCGATAATGTAATTATTCAGAGAGGAGGCTTATTATGTTCAATATCGGCATGACCGAACTGATACTGGTGCTGGTTATCGTTCTCGTCGTCTTCGGGCCCTCGAAGCTGCCGGAAGTAGGCAAGGCGATCGGTAAGAGCATCCGCGGCTTCAAAGAGGAGACCAACGGCGTGAGAGAAGAAATACACAACGCTACCGCTCTGGAAGCGCCCCCCGCCAAGGATCAGGGGAAGACGTCCTAAACCTAGCCTTTGCTTGAATGCCGGGCAGGCGGGACCTATCCCGGGATCAAGGTCAACATTCCGAGGCTGCTTTCGTGACCGGAAGCCGCCTTTTCTTATCTATTCCCTCGCGAGGAGGAATACTATGCCGGTGGCAGTCGACCGCCAGCTTTGCCTGAACGACAACTACAAGCGCATGCAGTGCCGGCGCTGCGCCTCGGCCTGCCCAAACGGGTGCATCGACGACAGCCTCGCCGTCGATGCCGGCCGCTGCACCGACTGCGGGCTGTGCCTTACGGCCTGCCCGGCCGACGCGGTGACGGGCGAGAGTTTTCCCCGCGCTCCCCTGGACAAGGCTTTGGATGATCCGGCTGCTCCGCTGCTGTTTGCCTGCCGGCGACGGCGGGAGGACAGCCCCTGGCCTTGCCTGGGCTTTATCGACGGCCGCCTGCTGCTGGCGATGTCCGGCAGCGGCAAGGACGGCGCCCGGCAGCTTGCCGTGGACGATACCGCCTGCGCGGCCTGCCGGCCGGAGGTGGCGGCCCACCTGGAGGCGACGATTGCCGAGACGAACCGCCTGTTGTTATCGGCCGGCAAGCCTGCTGTCGTGCGGGGCGAAGCAGCCGCGCGCGAGACGGCGAAGGAACGGCCCATCTCGCGCCGGGCGTTTTTTGCCTCCCTCCTCGGAGCGACGGTCGACACCGTCCGCGAGGTGGTGGCCGCGGGCGCTGGCGGCCGTGAGCGCCTGCCTCGGCAGGATTGGTTCGCCAGCCACGCCGGCGCATTCAGGTCCGCAACGCCGTCGCCCTTTTTCACCGCCGTGACCATCGGCGAAGCCTGCCTGGCCTGCGGCCTGTGCATCAGGATCTGTCCCAACAAGGCTCTTACCGCCGAAGACCACGGCACCGCCCTCGACTTTTACCATCGACCGGGGCGCTGCACGGGCTGCGGCCTATGCGCCGCCCACTGCCCGCAGGGCACGCTGGCGGTGGCGCCCCCCGGGCGGCCGGAGCCTTATCACGTAGCCAGACGCGACCTGCCCCTCTGCCAGAGCTGCGGGCAGGTCTACCAGCCGGTCGGCAATCAGCCGGTCTGCATCGAATGCCTGCTGAAAAACACCAGCCGGAGTATATTACCGCAAAACACGGAGGATAACGAATGATTGGTTGTACTAAATTACTCTGCGGCACGGCGACCATTTCCGATATCGTCAAATACGGCCGCAGCTCCCGCGATCTGCCGCCCCACATGCTGCAGTTCTCGTCCGACGCCACGCCCATCGTCGTCTGGAACATGACAAACCGCTGCAACCTGAGCTGCCGCCACTGCTATATCGAGGCGGAGGACCGCGCTTACAAGGGCGAGCTGACCACCGCCGAAGCCAAGATCTTCATCGACGACCTCGCGGCCATGAAGGTGCCGGTGCTGCTATTTTCCGGCGGCGAGCCGCTCATCCGCGAAGATCTGTTCGAGCTGGGCGCGTACGCGGTGGCCAAGGGCATTCGGCCCGTCATCTCGACCAACGGTACGCTCATCACCCCCGAGGTGGCCCGCAAGATCAAGGAAACCGGCTTCCAGTACGTGGGCATCAGCATCGATGGCGACGAAGAGGTGCACGACTTTTTCCGCGGCCGCAAGGGCTGTTTCGCCGAAACGCTGCAGGGCATCAGGAATTCGCTGGCCGCGGGCAATAAGACCGGTGTCCGCTTCACCGTCAACAAGCTCAACCGCCATACCCTGCCGGAAATTCTCGACCTGGTGGAGAGGGAGAAGATCGCCCGCTTTTGCATGTATCACCTCGTCTACGCCGGCCGCGGCAAAGGCATAGCCGACCTGGACACCACCGCCGAGGAGAAGCGGCAGACTATCGACCTCTTAATCGAGAAGACGCTTGATTTCAACCGCCGGGGGGTAGAGGTGGAGATTCTCACCACCGACAATCACGCCGACGGCATCTATATCCTCCAGCATATCGAACGCACCCAGCCGGAGAGGGTGGAGGAGATAAAAAATCTGCTGGCGATGCACGGCGGTTGCTCGGCCGGCGAGAAGATGGCCAACGTCGATCCGCGCGGCGACGTGCATGCATGTCAGTTCTGGGGCCACGCCACCCTCGGCAATGTCCGCGAGAAACCGTTCAGCGCCATCTGGCAGAAGAGCCAGGACGAGTTTCTTCTCAAACTCCGCGACAAGGCTGCCCACATCGAGGGCCGCTGCGGCGAGTGCCGTTACAAGAGCCTGTGCGGTGGCTGCCGCATCAGGGCCGAGGCGGCCACCGGCAACCTATGGGGCGAGGACCCAGCCTGTTATCTGGCCGACTGGAAGGAGTAGCCCGCCATGATTATATCCTGGAATACGACCCGGGCCTGCAACCTCAGCTGCGTGCACTGCTACCGCGACGCCGGCGCCGCCGAAAGCGGCGAGCTGACGACAGCCGAAGGCAAGAAGCTGCTGGCGGAGATCGCCCGCGCCGGTTTCAAAATCATGGTTTTCAGCGGCGGCGAGCCGCTCATCCGCCCCGACATTTACGAACTCATCGCCTACGCCAGGAAACTCGGCCTCAGGCCGGTGCTCGGCACCAACGGCATCCTCATTACCCCGGAGACAGCCGCCAGATTAAAGGAAGCGGGAGCGGCGTGCGCCGGCATAAGTCTCGACAGCCGCGACAAGGCGAAGCACGACTGGTTCCGCGGGTACGAAGGGGCGTGGGAAGAGACGATGAAGGGCATCGCCGCCTGCCGTGAAGTCGGTCTGCCGTTCCAGATCCATACCACCGTAATGAACTGGAACGAGGAGGAAGTTACGGCGATAACCGATCTGGCGGTGGAGCTGGGGGCGGTGGCGCACCACATCTTTTTCCTCGTGCCTACCGGCCGGGGAAAAGATATCGAGGAAACAACCCTCAAAACCCGGCAGTACGAAGCCCTGCTGGAAAGGATTCTCGCCAAGCAGGCCGAGGTGCCCATCGAGCTCAAGCCCACCTGCGCCCCCCAGTTCATGCGCATCGCCAGGCAAAAAGGCATCCCGATGCGCTTCACGAAGGGCTGCCTCGCAGGCACCACTTACTGTGTGATCCTCCCCAACGGCGACGTGCATCCCTGCCCGTACCTGCCGCTGAAGGCCGGCAACGTTCGCGAGGCGCCCTTCGACGCTATCTGGCGGGACAGCGCCCTCTTTGGCGAGCTGCGCCATCAGCCCCTCAAGGGCGGCTGCGGACGCTGCGGCTACGGCGATATCTGCGGCGGCTGCCGGGCCAGGGCCTATTATTATTCGGACGGCGACTACCTGGCCGAGGAGCCGTGGTGTGTCTGCGGGCGTTGAGCTTGAGTCAATGACAGGGGCATACCCTGTCATTACTTTTACTTATGTCCCCCCTCCCAGGGGGGATAAACAACGCCTATATCATCATAAAAAAATGCCTTGTTCAGCCGCGGCCGTTTCTCTGATACGATTAAGTAGAGAATAAAGAAGATTCCCGCTTTTTTGTTTTGGCGGCAATAAGCGTGCGATGTTGGCGCCGGACGGGGAACACCTTTTTGTAAAATTTTTTTATTAGGGGGAGGGGTGCATATGGAACATAGCGATTCAATGTGGGCGTTATTCCAGAAACGGGGCGTGAGCCGGCGGTCTTTCCTGAAGACCTGCGCGGTTGTCACCGGTATGCTGGGCCTGTCGCCGGCCATGCTGCCCAAGGTGGTGGCCGCGGCCGAGAAGAAGACGCTGCCGCCGGTCATCTGGCTGCACGGCCATGAATGTACTGGCTGTGACGAGGCTTTTATCCGTTCGCAGTCGCCTCTGGCGTCCGACGTCGTCCTGAACATGATTTCTCTCGAGTACAGCGATACCCTGTCGGCGTCTGCCGGCGAAGCGTTCGAGCATCACCTGAAGGATCTGATGAAAAAGTACGCCGGACAGTACATCCTGGCTGTCGAAGGCGGCGTACCCCTGGCGGACAACGGCATCCACTGCATGACCGGCGGCCGCACGTTCCTGGCGGCGCTGAAGGAAGCCGCCGCCGGCGCCGCGGCGATCATCGAGTACGGCTCGTGCGCAGCCTGGGGAGGCATCCAGGCCGCCAAGCCCAACCCGACGAAATCGGTGTCGGTGAGTGACGTAATCTCCGGCAAGCCGATCGTCAAGGTGCCAGGCTGTCCGCCCATCCCCGAGGTCATGACGGCCGTCGTCATGCACTTCGCGCTCTTCGGCCAATTGCCGCCGCTCGACGCGCAGGGCCGGCCCAAGCAGTTTTACGGCAACCGCATTCACGACACCTGCTACCGTCGTCCGTTCTTCGATTCGGGGATGTTCGTCGAGAAGTTCGACGACGCCGGGGCCAAGGCCGGCTGGTGCCTGTACAAGGTAGGCTGCCGGGGTCCGGTGGCTTACAACTCCTGCGGCAACATGCGCTGGTGGAACGGCCTGTCGTATCCCATTCAGTCGGGGGCGCCCTGTTTCGCCTGCGGCAGCAACAATTTCTGGGACAATGGCCCGTTCTTCGAGCGGTTGCCCGACCTGCCGGTGCCCGGTACGATCGCCGACGCCGACAAGGTGGGCATGGTAGCCGCCGGCGCGGCCCTGGTCGGGGTTGTAGCCCACGGAGCGCTGTCGGCCATGCAGAAGAGCAAGCAGGCCAAGCAGCAAGATACTGATGTGAGGGGGCCTGAGGCATGAAGCGAATTGTAGTCGATCCCGTAACCCGCATCGAAGGCCACCTGCGAGTCGAACTGAAGATAGACGAAGCGACCGGCAAGGTGGAGGACGCGCTGTCGAGCGGCACCGCCTGGCGCGGAATAGAACTGATCCTCAAGGATCGCGACCCGCGCGACGCCTGGGCGTTCGTGCAGCGCATCTGCGGCGTCTGCACCACCGTCCACGCGCTTGCTTCGCTGCGTTCGGTCGAGGACGCTCTGGGCATCGAGATTCCCAAGAACGCCAACTATATGCGCAATATCATGAACGCCACACAGACCGCCCAGGACCATCTCGTCCATTTCTACCACCTGCACGCCCTTGACTGGGTCAGCCCGGTCGAGGCTCTCAAGGCCGACCCGGCCGCTACCGCCGCGCTGCAGAATACCGTGCTCGAAAAGTACGCCCTGCCGCTCAGCGGGCCGATGGATTTTAACTTCGACGCCTATCCGAAAGATTTCCCCAAAGCGACCACCGCCTACTATAAGGCTGTCCAGGGCAAGGTCAAGCAGATCGTCGAAAGCGGCCAGCTCGGCATCTTTGCCGCCCACTGGTGGGATCACCCCGACTATCAGCTGCTGCCGCCGGAAGTGCATCTCATGGCGGTCGGCCACTATCTCAACATGCTCGACCGGCAGCGCGAACTGGTCGGTTCCCACGTCGTGTTCGGCGGCAAGAACCCTCACCCGCACTACATAGTAGGCGGCATGCCCTGCTCGATCTCGATGAACGACATGAACGCCCCGGTCAACAGCGAACGGCTGGCCGTCGTCGACCAGTCGATCATGCTGGCCATCAATCTTGTCAATTATTTCTACCTGCCCGACCTGCTGGCCATCGGCCACATGTATGTCCAGAAGGGCTACGTGGACGGCGGCGGCCTGGCGAAGGAAAGGGTGCTGGGGTACGGAGACTTCCCCGACGAGCCTTACACCGGCATCGCCAACGGCGATTTCCACAAGAAGCTGCTGCTTCGCTCCAACGGTGTCGTCGAGAACTTCGGCAAGGGACTGTCGGCCGCCGTTTATCACGACCTGACCGGCAAAGACTATGCCGATCCGGCGATTCTTGCCGAGGGCGTCGAGCACTCCTGGTATAACTACCCGCAGGCCGGCAAGGACCTCCATCCGTTCGAAGGCGTGACAGCCCAGAACTACACCGGCCCCAAGGAAGGCACCAAAACGGAGTGGAAGTATCTTGACGAGTCGGGCAAGTACTCGTGGCTCAAGACGCCTAAATGGAAGGGCAAGATGGCCGAAGTCGGCCCGCTGGCCCGCTACATCATCGTTTACACCAAGGTGAAGAAGGGCGTTATCCAGCCGACATGGGCCGAGAAGATGGTCGTCGACCAGATCGAAGCCGTTTCCAAGGTCCTCGGTCTGCCGCCGGAAGTCTGGCTGCCCACCATGGTCGGCCGCACCGCCGTCCGCGGCCTGGAAGCTCAGCTCAATGCCTATATCAACAAATACTTCTTCGACAAGCTGATCAAAAATATCCGCGCCGGCGATACCGCGGTCGCCAACACCGTCAAGTGGGAACCGGCCAGCTGGGCCAAAGCCGCCAAGGGTGTCGGCCTGCACGAGGCGCCCCGCGGCGCGCTCGGCCACTGGGTAGTTATCAAGGACGGCAAGATCGACAATTACCAGGCCATCGTCCCCACCACCTGGAACGGCTGCCCGCGCGACAGCAAGGCCGGCTACGGGGCTTACGAGGCCAGCATGATCGACACCAAGGTCAAGGTGGCCGACAAGCCGCTGGAGATCCTTAAGACCATCCATTCCTTCGACCCGTGCATCGCCTGCGCAACCCACCTCTACGACGCCGAAGGCAAGGAAGTGGGCGTCGTGCATACCGACCCCTATTTCAAGGTTTAGGGGGGATGAAGCATGAGTGAGGGTCCTGTGAAGGAATACTACATCTACAGTCCGTGGTTGAGGGTATTCCACTGGCTGATGGCCGTTTCGGTGGCCGTCCTGTTCGCCACCGGCCTGTATATCGGCAACCCGTTCTTCATCGGCACCCAGGGTGTTGAGCCCACCTTCGCAGTCAACAAGTTAATGTCGATGGAGACTATCCGCTACATTCACTTCGCTGCCGCCTATATCCTGGTGGCGGCCTTCATCCTGCGGATTTACGGTTTCGCCGTCAATCGCGGCGACCGCCTGCTGCCGAGATTCTGGACCGCGCTATATTGGCAGGGCGTCATCGAGCTGATGAAGCATTATCTCTTCCTGTCCGCGGACCACAGGCCGTACCTGCGCAATTCCCTGGCGCGCAGCGCCTATCTGGGCGTGTATGTACTGCTTGCCGTTGAGGCGGTAACGGGTTTCGCGATGTATTTCATGGTCAACCCCAATGGCCTGGGGGCGAAGTTCTTCGGCCCCGTCAACGGCCTCCTGGGGGGAGAGTATACCGTCCATCTCGTTCATCACTATGTAGCCTGGCTGCTCGTCATCTTCGTCATCGTCCACGTATACCTGGTCATCCGCGCCGATTTTATGGAGCGGGAAGGCGAAGCTTCGAGCATGTTTTCCGGCGTGAAATTTTTTGCCCACAAACCTGTAGACATAGGAGATATCGCCGATGACAGCGAACAAGCAAATTACGGTACTCGGCATCGGCAACATTCTGCTCAGGGATGAGGGGTTCGGCGTCAGGGCAGTGGAAGCGCTGCTCGGCCGCTACCGTTTTCCCGCCGCCGTTCAGGTGCTTGACGGCGGTACGCTCGGCATGGATCTCCTGCGCTTTCTCACCGGAACAAAGCGGCTCGTCGTCGTCGATGCTATCGCCGGCGGCGGGCCGCCCGGCACGTTCTACCGGTTCGCCGGCGACGAGGTCAAGGCTTATTTCCGGGAGAAAGTTTCGCTCCACGAGCTGGGCATCAAGGATGTGCTGGCGGTGCTGGAAGCTACCGACCGGGCAATCGGGGAAGTGGTTGTGCTTGGCGTCCAGCCTGAGTCGCTGGATGTCGGCCTCGAACTGACTCCCGTCGTCGCCGCCGCTCTGCCGGATACCGTGGCGGCGGTGCTGGCGGAACTGGCCCGCTGGCAGGTGGAGGTGACCGCTGTTGACGGCTGATACCGGTTTTTCCGAAAAGACCAAAGCAGTGCTCGCCGAAATCGCCGCCGCGCTCGAACGCTATGCCGCGAGCGGCGAGGGCTGGACCATCTATATCGACAAAATGGGCTTCGTCCAGGACGAGCGCCAGGCAATCCGCGACTGCCTCGGACAGGGCGGGGTGCGCATCAGCATCGAAAACAGCGCCGAGCCGGCCGAGTGGCTGGAGAGCGGCGTTGCCGGCGTTTGGTACGGCGTATTTTACGATCAGTCCCGGCGCCCGCTGCTGGAGACGATCGAAGTGGGCGGGTTCCCGGCGATTGCCGCCGCCCAACCGGAAGACGTGACCGACGGCCTGGCCGCGTTCAGGCAACGGCTGGCGGAGCTGTGAAGAGGGGGTTGCTGGCATGAATCTGACGATCAGCGCCGAGGCCCGTGACTACATTCTCGCGAGGGGCGGCGTAGTCCACCTTGTTTCCTACCAGGGAATGAGCCTGTGCTGAGGGAGGGTTAAACTTACCCCGTCCGTGGGACTGGGGCTGCCGAAAACCCCCGGTGATCATCGCGTGCTGGAGTTCGACGGCGTTAACCTGCATTTGCCGGCCGATCTCGATTCGCCGTTTCCGCTCGTAATCAAGCTGCGCAGTTTGTTCGGGTTTAAGTCGCTCCAACTTGAGGGTTGGAAACTAATATGAAACCGGGAGATGTTTCTCCCGGTTTTTCTCTTTTTCGGCATATTTGGACGGCGAACTGCCCATACTAGGGGCGTATTTTCCGAGGAGGTGAGATATAGTGTCATTGTCGGGAGTCAAATGTAAAGTACAGTCCTGCAAGTTCTGGAAACAGGGCGAGCACTGCGACGCGTCCGCGATTGAGGTCAACGTTGACGGCGGCGGGATGCAGGCCCGCCAGAGCGAGCAGACCAACTGCCATACTTTCGCACCCAAGTAGCGACGCGATGGTGACTGTGGAAAGACACGTCAGCAGGGAAATGAGCCTGGAGCAGTTCAAGCACCGGGCTCTTTTTCTTCCTCGGCCGCTCTTTTGCCGACCGCAGGCAGGAAAAAAGCGCCAGGACGCGAACTAGATAATAACCTGCCAGGAAGGGGGAGTGCCCATGCTGCGTGGCGTACGCGGGGCGACAACAGTGGAAGCCAACAACCGGGAAGAGATTTTCCGGCGCACGACCGAGCTTGTTCAGGCGATGGCGGCGGAAAACGGGATAGCCAGTGAAGACATCGGCGCCGTCATTTTCAGCTCGACCCCCGACCTCGACGCGGCGTTTCCCGCCGCCGCCGCCCGCGAGATGGGCTGGGCGGAGGTGCCGCTGTTCGGCGCCCAGGAGATCGCCAGCCCGGACGGCGTGGCCCGTTGCATCCGCATCCTCATCCTGTGGAATACCGACAAGGGCCAGGGGGATATCAGGCATATATACCTGCACGGCGCCGCAATCCTCCGCAAGGATATTGCCGGAAATTAAGGCCTCGCACAAAAGGAAAAGGCTGCCAGACCGGAAAGGTCAGGCAGCCTCTTGTATTGTCTCAATACTTCTTGATAATGTTATATACTGAATCCCGTTCCACCGGCGTATGCCCCGTCTGGCGAATTGTGGTTATAAGCGTTTCCTTGTCGAGTTGTTGGGCGGTCCGGGCGCCGGCTGCGTGGGTGATTTTTTCCTCGGTCACCGTCCCGTCGATGTCGTCGGCGCCGAAACCTAGCGCCAGTTGGGCTACCGGCAGGGTAAGCATTATCCAGTATGCTTTCACATGGGGGAAGTTGTCCAGCATCAGCCGGGAGACGGCCACCATTTTGAGGTCTTCCCACGACGAAGCCCTCGTCACCTCGTTCGCGAGGCCGGTGTTATTGGGGTGGAAGGGGAGGGCGAGAAAGGTCTGGAAGCCGCCGGTCTCGTCCTGAAGGTCCCTTAGTGACAGGAGATGATCGATCCGCTCCTCGGCTGTTTCGATGTGGCCGTAGAGCATTGTGGCGTTGGTGGGGATGCCGAGGTTGTGAGCGGTGCGGGCAATGTCGAGCCATTCGGCGGCGCTTGCCTTATGGGGGCAGAGGTCCTGGCGCACGCGCTCGCTGAAGATTTCCGCCCCGCCGCCGGGCATCGAGTCGAGGCCGGCATCTTTGAGGATTTGCAGCACTTCGGCGACGCTCTGGCTGGAGATATGGGCGAAGTGGCAGATCTCCACGGCGGTGAACGCCTTGAGGTGCACATGGGGCAGGGCGGCCCTCAGGGAGCGGATGATGTCCACATAGTAGTCGAACGGCCAGTCGGGATGGAGGCCGCTGACGATATGGAGTTCGCGCAGATCGGGATCACGGGCCGAGCGGCTGGCGATGTCGAGGACATTTTCTTTGCTGAGGAAATAGGCCTGGGAGCTTTTGGCGTCGCAGCCGAAAGCGCAGAAGCGGCATTTTGCCAGGCAGATGTTTGTCAGGTTGATGTGGCGGTTGACGTTGAAGTATACGTATTCGCCGCTCAGGCGCCGCTTGACGGCGTCTGCCAGCTGCCCGAGCCACGCAAGATCGTTGCAGCCGAGTAGGGCAAGGCCGTCCTCGCGTGCAAGCCGTTCGCCGCGAGCTACCCTGGCGGCAATATGCTGGTAGGTTGTCTGCAAAATAAGGCCACTCCTTTCGCGGAATTATTCGCCGGCCGGCCGCCGTTTTCCTGTCGCTGTGGACGATGTTGCGCAGCTTTGCTTCAGCGGTCCCGATGCCGTGGGCGGGAAAGCTGGCGGCGCCGCAGACGGAGGCTTGACCTCCGGGGCCGCAGATGTAATAATTAAGAAATGGAGGGATGAAGATGAAACTCATTTCCATAGTTGTGCCAGTTTTCAACGAACAGGAAAATATCGACATTTTTTATAAAGAAGTGTGTAAACATATGGAGCCGCTGCCATACCGCTTCGAGCTCATCTTTGTTGACGACGGCTCGCGGGATGCCACGCCGGCCATCCTCCACCGCCTTTCCGGGGAGGACCCGAGGGTGCGCGCCCTCGTCCTCGCCCGCAACTACGGCCTTCAGGGAGCCTTGTCCTGCGGCCTCGATCACGCGCAGGGGGATGCGGTGGTAAGCATGGACGGCGATATGCAGCACCCCCCGGAGATGCTGCCCCAACTGATCGCCAAGTGGGAGGAAGGCTTCGATGTCGTCCAGACTATCCGCCTTACCACCGAGGGTGTCTCCTGGTTCAAGAATTTCACGTCCAGCACATTCTACAGGCTGATGAACGCCATGTCCAAGGTTCGTGTCCAGGAAGGCGGTTCCGATTTTCGTCTGCTGGACAAGCGGGTGGTGGAGAGTTTCCGCCTGTTCCGGGAAAAGGCCCGCTTTATCCGCGGCATGATCAGCGACATCGGTTTCCGCCAGACGCAGATATCGTTTGTCGCTCCGCCTCGCTACGCCGGGGTATCGAAGTTTTCGCTCCGCAAAATGTTGACCTTTGCCCTTGACGGCATAACCGCTTATTCCAAACTGCCCCTCCGCTTCGCTTTTTACACGGGGGTGATTTTCGGGGCGATCAGCGTCGGACTGACCATGCACGTCCTTTACATCAAATTTTTCACCGCCGAGGCTGTGCCGGGCTGGGCGACGATCTCGGCCAGCATCTTGCTTCTCGGCGGCCTTCAGCTCGTGTTTATGGGCATTATCGGCGAATATGTCGGCCGCATATTCGAGGAAGTCAAGCGGCGGCCGCTGTACCTGATTCGCGAGAAGCTCAACTGGCCTCAGGACGGCGGGGAGGAAAACAGCCCGCAACCCCCGCAGTAAAAGGAATAAGGCCCTGCGGTCCCGGTCTGGGCCGCAGGGCCTTTATATTGCCGCAGGCAGCTTATCTGCCGATGAACTCCTGTACTACATACACTTGGCCGCTGGCGTTGCGGGCCACGCCGATGCCGACTTCGGTGAAGCTGGGACTGAGGATGTTGGCGCGGTGCCCGGAACTGTTCATGAATGCGGCCTCGGCGGCGGCGACGCCGCTATTGACCGCCAGATTCTCGCCGGCGTAGTTGTAGCTGATCCCCGCCTGCCTCATGCGGTCGAACGGTGACTGGCCCTCGGGGTTGTAGTGGGAGAAGAAGCCGCGACTGATCATGTCCTGGGCGTAGTTTCGCGCCAGTTGAGTCAACTGGGAGTTGGCCTTCAGCGCCGGCAGGCCGTTGGCGGCCCGATCCCGGTTAAGCAGCGCGAACGCCTGCTGTTCATCGGCGGTTGCGCTGGTGCTGCCGCCCTGACTTGAGCCCGAACCGGAACCCTGCCCCGAGCCGGTCTCCTTACTGGGGGCCGAGCCGCTGTCGGACGAGCCGCCGCTGGAAAGGGCCGCGATCAGGCCCACTGCGGCGATGGCCGCCAGTAAGCCGTGATTCGCGCCCTCGTCCCGGACCGTCTCCGCGTCGGCCGCCGCGGCCGGGAGGGCGAAAGCGCCGCCGAAAGATGTCGTGAGCAGGGAAATCATGAGCAGAAGCGGGAGCAGTTTGTTTTTCAGGATTTGTTTTATCATTGTGCACCTGCCATTCTTATGATTTATGTAAACTGACTCATGGTGCAATAATTCGCTTTTTCTTGTGCGTATCCTGTCTGGCTAGGCGAGGAAGGTTATGGCATGGCGGACTGTCCGCTTGCCGCGCCTGCTGGCGGCCCATAGCCAATAATTTCTGCCTGACTGTTATTTGTGCAAAAGAAGGGCTGCACTATTATGCAGCCCTTCTTTTTAGCACGGCGGAAATGAAGTTGTTGGGAATTGCCGTTGTTCATTTCCACGGCAGCCCGACGACGAAGGAGGCGCCCTTGCCGGGGACGCTGCTGACTTCGATCGTTCCCCCGTGGCTTTCGACGATCCATTTGGCGATCGCCAGCCCTAGACCGGTCCCGCTGTCGTTGCGGGACCGGTCGACCTGGAAGAAGCGGTCGAAGATTTTGTCGTGGTATTCGGGGCCGATCCCTTCACCGGTATCGGTGACGGTCAGCACCGCTTTCGGGCCGTATTTAGCCAACGCCACCTTCACTTCGCCGCCGGCCGGCGTGTGCCGGAGGGCGTTGTCGAGCAGGATGCCGATGACCTGCTTGATGCGCGCTTCGTCCCCATACCCGTTGAAGGTGCCGTCGACCGCGTATTTGAGGGTGACCCCTTTGGCGGCGGCGAGGGGTTCGAACGGCCCAGCGGCCCGTAGCAGCGAATTGCCCAGGGGGAAAGGCCGTAGGTCGAGAAGTTGCTGGTTGGAGTCGGCCCGGGCGAGGAACAGGAGAGAGTCGACCAATTTGGCCATATGGATGGACTCTTCGCGGATATTGGTCAGCCATTTATGCTGGCTGGCCACCGTCTCGCCGCTGTTGTTGAGCACGACGTCGAGGTTAGTTTGAATGACGGCGAGCGGGGTGCGCAATTCGTGGGAGGCGTCGGACAAGAAATCGGTTTGCTGCCGCCAGGCCGCCTTGATGGGCACGATCGCCCGCCGGGCCATATAGAAGCTGGCGGCGAACGACAGCAGCAAACAGTTGGCGCCGACAACTATCAGGGAGGTGAGCAGAATGCGCAGCATATCCAGATCCTGCCCCATATCGTAGAAGAGGATCAGCGTACCGGCCTCATTTTCCAGCGGCGATTTGTAATAGGTGTACTGCTCCTGGCCGAAAGCTATGGTTCCCTGTGCTTGGGAGTCGTCGAGGACTCTTGCGGCAAGGGCTTCCAGTTGCTTGCCCTCGAACGGCTGCCCGGACGACTGGAAAGTGACGGAGCCGGCCGGGGAGGTTTTGAGGAAAAAGAAGTTGTGCATAGGGGGGGGCGGCCCGGGCGGAAAAGCTAGCGGTTGACCGGGAGGTCCTGCCGGCGGCGGGGGATGGGGACCGGGCATGGCGCTTTTGAACTTCGGCAGGTCGGTCAATTGACCACTCTTTATGTCTGTCACCAGCCGGCCGGCAAGAGCATCGTTTCGCCTGTTCATATCGTGCCGGAAGAAAAAATAGGCGCCGACGACGAGGATGAGAAACAGCAGCAGGATGACCGTAACATTGACGAGAGTCAGCTGGCGATGCAGCTTGTTGATAAGGCTGTTACCCATGGAAGTAGTAGCCTACCCCTCGAACCGTCTTGATGTTGGGGATCTGGAGCTTCTTGCGCAGGTAATAGATGTACAGGTCGACGCTGGCGATGTCGGTGTCGACGTTGTAGCCCCATACCTTTTCCATTATCCGCTCCTTGGGAACCACCTGGCCGTGGTTGCGCATAAGCAGTTCGAGCAGTAGCGACTCTTTAACGGTCAGGTGAATCGTTTCGCTGCCTTTGGTTACTTCGCCAAGCAGAGGTTTGAGCGTCAGCCCGTCAATAGAGATGGTGTCGCCCACAAGGTCTTTGCCTTTCCTTCTCGTCAGGGCGCGCAGCCTGGCCAGCAGTTCCTCGGTGAAGAAGGGCTTGATCAGATAATCGTCGGCGCCGGCGTCCAGGCCCTCGACCCGTTCCTTGGGGGCGTCCTTCGCTGTCAGGATGAGAATGGGGGTATGATACCCGAGACCGCGGAATTCCTCCAAAAAGGCCATGCCGTCCATACGCGGCAGCATGCGGTCGAGGATTATGATGTCGTACACGCCGCTTACAGCCATTTCTAAGCCGGTTTCTCCGTCCTGCGCGCAATCGACCGTATAGCCGTTCGTTTTTAAAACATGACCGAGGGCATCGACCAGTTTGCGGTTGTCTTCGACTAACAGCAGCTTCATAGAATACCTCGTGCGAAACAGTATTGTTTTTTGCGTAGATTTGCAAAACTTTTCACTAACTACATTTTAGAAGATTATTCTTTGAATTTCATTTAATATTTCAAATAAAATTCAAAGATTGTCAAATTTTAGCGAAAAGAAACGGAGGAATTACCGGTCTGGCCGGCTATTGCTCACGCTTGCTCGGGGAGAGTATGTGCCGCTGCGACGGCAACCCGCCGTCAGGGGATGAGATCTCCGTAAAAGAGTCGGTTGACGGGAAGGGAAAATAGTGCTAAACTGAAAGTGAATCATCATTCACAATATGACAGGAGCTGCAAAAGTGACCGAGAAAAAAGCTACGGAAACAAGGCGGGATGAGATAATTACCGCATCACTTAAGCTTATCGAGGAAAAAGGACTGGACAATCTCAGCGTGGCCGATATCGCTGCGGCGATAAATTTGGTTCCTTCCGCCATATACCGCCATTTTGGCGGCAAGGAGGACATTATCGAATGTCTGGTCGACTTCGTCGACCGGTCGCTGCAGGCCAATGTCGCCAGGGTCGCCGGCGGCAAGGCTGCGGTGGAAAAGCTGGAGCTGCTGTATAAATTGCATACCGATTTTTTAAGAACTCAGCCGGCCATCCCGTTGATCATGTTCTCACTGCTGGCGGGCAATAGGAATCCGGCTCTGAAACAACGGATGATTTCCGTTATCGCGTCCTACGTGGCCGAAGTCAGGAATATAATTGCTAAAGGACAGCCTCAGGGCGAAATCGCAGCGGCGATTGACCCGATGTCGGCGGCGCTGCTGTTCGTCGGCATGATTCAACCGCTGATCATCCTAAACCAGGCAGGAGACAATTCGGTGGATGCTTTCAAAAAGCCGTTATGGGACGTATACGCCCGCGGTATCGGGAAATGAAATTTTTTTACAACACATGTGAATTAATATTCACATAGACGATAGACCCATACAGAATATGAAGTGTGGAGGGAAGGCCATGAAAAAAAGGGTTAGGATACTCATCCCCGTGCTGGTAATCGCTTTAGCCGTTGGCGGATATTCGCTCTACGCCAAAAAGCAGGTAGATCCCAATCAAGTCAAGGTATCAGGCAATATCGAAACAACCACAGTAGGCGCGGGGTTCAAGATTGCCGGCCACGTCGCGCAGCGGATGGTCGATGAAGGCGAAAGCGTAAAGAAGGGACAACCGATAGCGAGTCTGGAGACCGCGGATCTCGAACTCGATGTTGCCAATGCCAAGGCCCAATTGCTGGCGGCCCAGGCCACATTGACGCAGCTTGCCAACGGTTCGCGGCCCCAGGATATTTCGGCGGCGCAGGCGGCGCTCAGGAGCGCCGAGGCTGATAGGCAAAACGCCGCAGCCGAGTACCGTCGCATGCAGCAGCTTTTTGCCCAAAGTGCGATATCGGCCCAGGACAGGGACCGGAGTCAGACCGCGTTTGCGACGGCGAGCGCCCGCGCTGATCAGGTTGCCCAGCAGCTCAGCCTGGTGGCAGAGGGGCCGCGGCAGGAAGAGATCGAGCTGGCTGCAGCCCGGGTCGAGCAGGCCAAGCAGCAGCTGAAGCTGGCGCAGACACGGCTGGCTTATGCGCAGATTGCCGCTCCCATCAACGGAGTGGTGCTTTCGAAGAACATCGAACCGGGCGAATACGTCGCCCCCGGAACGCCGGTGGTGACGATCGGCGAGCTTGACCAGGTATGGCTCAAAGCCTATATCGCCGAGACCGACCTCGGCAGAGTGAAGCTCGGCCAGAAAGTAGCGGTTACCACCGATACATATCCCGGCAAAACCTACAACGGCTCCATCGGTTTTATCGCTTCCGAAGCCGAATTCACCCCAAAAAATATCCAGACAGCAGAAGAACGGGTGAAGCTAGTCTATCGCATCAAGGTCATGATCGAAAATCAGGCGCGCGAGTTGAAACCAGGGATGCCCGCAGATGCGGTCATTAAGCTGGGTGGCCAGTAGCCATGGATGCCATCAGTACAGTTGGCCTAACCCGCAAATTCGGCGCTAACACAGCCGTGGATAACCTAAGCCTATCCGTCAAAGAAGGCGAAGTCTTCGGGCTGGTGGGGCCGGACGGCGCCGGCAAGACTACGGTGATGCGCCTCCTTGCCGGGCTGATGGCCCCAACGGCCGGCGGGGCCTCCGTGTACGGCTGTGATACGGTCAAAGATTCGGAAGAGCTGAAAAACCACATAAGCTATATGCCCCAGCGTTTCGGGCTGTATCTGGATCTGACCGTTGAGGAGAATATCAACTTTTACGCCGACCTTTACAACGTGCCGCGGCAAGTCAGGCAGGAGAAAGTTCCCGAACTGCTGGCGTTCAGCAATATGACGCCGTTCCGCGATCGCCTGGCCCGGAACCTGTCCGGCGGCATGAAACAGAAACTGGCGCTGGCCTGCGCCCTCATTCACACCCCCAAGGTGCTGCTGCTGGACGAACCCACCAACGGCGTCGACCCTCTGTCGCGGCGGGACTTCTGGCGAATCCTGTACCGGCTGCTGGCCGAGAAGGTCACCATCTTCGTTTCCACCGCTTATCTCGACGAGGCCGAACGGTGCGCCAGGATCGGCCTGCTGCATCAGGGACGGCTGATAATGTCCGGCACCCCGGACGAGGTCAAGGCAGGCATGCACGGTGTTCTCGTCGAGGTGCGCTGCCGCGAGCCACGACAGGTTCTAGCCAGATTGACGGACGAATTGGCCCCGGTATCGTCGGGATTATTCGGCGCAAAAATCCATGTGGTGTTGAACGGCGAGCCGACGCAGGCTCTACGGGCGGTCGAAAAAACGCTGGCAAGCGGGGGCGTGCAGGCGGAGACGGAAATCGTCGTCCCGTCGCTGGAAGACGTCTTCATCTCGATGATAACGCCTGTAAAGGGAAGTGGCGCCAATGCCTGCTAATACGGAAGTTACTGAATACGCGGTCACGGTAGAAAACCTGGAAAAGTCGTTCGGCAGTTTCCAGGCGGTAAATAAGGTGTCTTTCCAGGTCAAGCGGGGAGAAATATTCGGTTTCCTCGGGCCGAACGGCGCCGGGAAGTCGACCACTATCAGGATGTTGTGCGGCATCATCGCTCCCACGGCCGGAAAAGCCGAGGTAATCGGTTTCGACGTGTTCAAAGAGGCGGAGCAGATCAAAGCCCATATCGGCTACATGTCGCAGAAGTTTTCCCTTTACGAAGACCTTACGGTAGAGGAAAATATCGACTTTTACAGTGGCATTTATCAGATTCCCGCGGCCGAAAAACAGAGCCGCATGCAATGGGTAATCAAAATGGCCGGCCTTGAGGAGCATCGGGGCAGTCTGACCTCCGTTCTCGCCGGGGGCTGGCGGCAGAGGCTGGCCCTGGGATGCGCCCTCCTGCACAGGCCGGCGGTGATCTTTCTCGACGAACCGACATCAGGGGTCGATCCGATATCCCGCCGCAGCTTCTGGGACCTGATCTACCAGCTCGCGGCCGAAGGCGTCACCGTTTTCGTGACTACCCACTACATGGATGAAGCCGAATACTGCGACCGGCTGGCGATGATCTACCGGGGCGAGCTGGTGGCCATCGGCACCCCCGACGAACTAAAGGCCAAGTATATGAGCGCGGATATCCTGAACCTGGAGTGCCCCGATCCTTTCGCGATGCTGCAGGCGGTAAACGGGATTCCCGAGATCAAAGAAGCCGCCCTGTTCGGGCGCGGGCTGCACCTCTCGGTGGCTGACGCGCAGGCGGAGCTTCCCGTTATCGCCGCCGCGCTGAAAGAGCGGGAAGCCGTTTATACAAAACTCGAAAAGATCAGACCCTCGCTGGAGGACGTGTTCGTGTCGATAATCGAAGCCCGCGACAGCACAGCCGGGCGCTAGGCGGTGATTATATGAACATCCATCGGGCAGTAGCGATAATGCGCAAGGAATTCATCCACATCATCCGCGATCCGCGCAGTTTAGGCATGGCGATCGCCATGCCCATCCTGCTGATATTCCTCTTCGGGTCGTCCCTGAGCCTGGATGTGGACAACGTGCCGCTGGTGGTATGGGACCAGAGCGGCACCAGCGACAGCCGCGAATTCGTCGGCCGCTTCACGGCCTCCCGGTATTTCGGCGTGACCGGGTATGTAAGTTCCTACGCGGAGATTGAACAGGCGATCGACAGGCGGGAGGCGATATTGGCGCTCGTGGTGCCCCGCGATTTCGGCCGTCGGCTGGAAAGCGGCCAGACGGCGGATGTGCAGCTTATCGTCGACGGCAGCGACGCCAACACGGCGACAATCGCCATCGGCTACGCCCAGGCGGTGACTGACGGCTATACGAGTTCGCTGCTTATAAAAGCAGCCAAGCAGCGCGGCGCCAAAACGGCGGTCGTGCCCCTGGAAGCCAAGCCGAGGGTGTGGTTCAACCAAAACATGCTGGCCAAAAACTACATCATCCCCGGACTCATCGCCGTCATCATGATGGTCATCGCCGCGCTGCTGACCTCACTGACTATCGCCCGCGAATGGGAAAACGGGACGATGGAACAGCTCATCACCACGCCGCTGAAGCCGCTGGAGCTAATTGTGGGAAAACTGACGCCCTATTTCGCTATCGGCATGCTGGATGTCTTGCTGGCGGTGCTGATGGGCCAATACCTCTTCGAGGTTCCTTTGCGGGGCAACGCGGCGCTCATCTTCGGGGCGGCGGCGATATTTCTCGCCGGCTCGCTCACCATGGGGATGCTGATTAGTATTGTGACTCGGTCGCAGCTTCTCGCCAGTCAGCTGGCCATGGTGCTGACCTTCCTGCCGTCCTTCCTATTGTCCGGCTTCATGTACGCTATCGCCAATATGCCGACGGCGATTCAGGGGATAACGTACCTCGTGCCTTCCCGCTATTTTGTCGCCATCTTGAAGAACATCTATCTGAAAGGCGCCGGCATCCCGATTCTCATATCCGAGGCAAGTATTCTCCTGGTGTTTGCCGTGGTGCTCATCGCGGTCGCCAATGTCAAGCTCCGGAAAAGGCTGGTGTAGATTATGGCCTTCGAACGTTTGCGGCACATGATCAAAAAGGAATTCATCCAGGTCTTCCGCAACCCGAAGATGCGGGCGATTGTCCTGGTGATGCCGCTGATCCAGAGTATGGTTTTCGGCTACGCCGTGACGACGGATGTGAAGCAGGTGGCCACTGCCGTGTATGACCAGGCCCGGACGCCGGAAAGCCGCGATTTGGTCGACCGGTTTATCCACTCCGGTTATTTCACAGTCAAGGCCATGGTCCATAGCGACCGCGAGATAGATGAACTGATCGACTACGGAAAGGTGTCGGCCGTGATTCGCATCCCCGCCGATTTCAGCGGCAATGTCGCCAGCGGTAGAACCGCCGCCGTCCAGATCATCGTCGACGGCACCGACTCCAACACGGCGGGCGTCGTTATGAGCTACGCAGGCAACATCATCCGAAACGACGCCATCGAACTTTTGCGAAAGCAGGTCGGCGGCTCCGGTCGGGAACTTGGAGGGGTAAACCTCCAGGCCAGGGCGTGGTTCAACGAGAACCTGACCAGCCGCAATTTTTACGTGCCCGGGGTCATCGCGGTAATCGTGATGCTTGTTACCCTGCTGCTCACCAGCATGTCGGTGGTCCGCGAGAAAGAGCTGGGGACGATGGAGCAGATCGTCGTCACCCCGATCACGCCGGCAGAATTTATCCTGGGCAAGACCATGCCGTCGATTATCCTCGGATTCGTAAATATGATCTTCGTTACCCTAATCAGCGTCTTTTGGTTCGACATACCGGTCAGGGGCAGCATAACGACGCTATTTGTGGCCAACGGCTTTTATCTGATGACAACGATCGGCATCGGCCTTGTCATCTCCACAATCTCGGATACGCAGCAGCAGGCCATGATGTCGACCTTCTTCTTCTACCTGCCGGCGGTGCTGTTGTCCGGATTCATGTTCCCGATCGCCAATATGCCGGATGTGGTACAGTTCTTCACTTATTTCAATCCCCTGCGCTATTTCCTGGTTATTATCCGGGGAATCTTCCTGAAAGGCGTGGGGGTGGCGATACTGTGGCCGCAAATCCTGGCGTTGCTCGTCCTCGGGAGCCTGGTGCTGGCGCTGGCGGTCAAAAGGTTCCGCAAGACGCTCGCTTAGAGCAATTAAGTTCGTACAGTTTGGAGGCTGGCTTATTATGAGACTTTGGCGTAAATCATTAGTGGCCGCCGTCATGATCGCTGCCTTTAATCAAGCGGCGTTGGCGGCGCCAATCGAACTGTCGCTGGATGAAAGCGTAGCCATGGCGCTCCGGAATAACCCGAATGTGAAAATTGCCGCCGCCGACCGCGAGAAAGCGGCCTGGTCGCTCAGGGAGTACAAGGCGGGCTGGGGGCCTACCCTAAAATACACCCATACCGATACGCGGACGTCGCCGGCGGCGGTCCCGTCGCCGACTACCGGGCTGACGCCGGATATAAACAATAAGTTCGATAATTATCTCAAACTGTCTATCGATCTTTATACCGGCGGGCGGGTAGAGGGCCTTGTCGGACAGGCCGAATACAATTTGAAGTATTACGACCTCGGTTATTCCAAGTCCCTGCAGCAGACAAAGCTGGATGCCACAAACGCCTATTTCAAGCTGCTGCAGACCCGCAATCTGCGGCAGGTCAGCCAGGAATCGGTCGACAATCTGGTCGCTCACCTGCGGAATGTGCAGGCCCAGTACGACGCGGGGACGGTCGCGCGGTCGGACGTGCTGCGATCCGAGGTCGAACTGGCCAACGCCCAGCAGAATCTGATCAAGGCCCAGAACGATTATGACGTGGCGATGGCCAACCTGAGCAACGTCGTCGGCCTGCCGCTGACGAGCGAGATAAAGCTGAAAGAAGATTTGAAATACGAACAACACGGCCAAGCCCTGAACGACAGTATCAGCTACGCGCTCAGCAACCGGCCGGATGTCAACCAGGCCCAGGCCAACTTCGAAGGCGCGAAACAGGGCGTCAAGGCCGCCCGCTCCGGTTTTCTGCCGACCATCACCGCCAGCGCCGCGAAGGATTGGTATGACAGCGATTTTCCCGGCGGCAAGAATCACAACTGGACGGCCAGTCTTACGGTCTCGCTGACCCTATTCGATACCCAACTGACCCGCTCGAAGGTGAAAGAGGCCGAGTATGCGGTCGTCAGCGCCAGCGAGACGGCCCGGAAAACGAGGGACGGCGTGGCTCTTGAAGTCCAGCAGGCTTACCTGAACATGCGGGAAGCGGAAAAACGCATCGCGACAAGTAAGGTTGCTGTCGACAAAGCCGAGGAGGATTTCAAGATCTCCCAAGTCCGCTATACCGCCGGCGTAGGCACAAACCTCGACGTTATCGATGCCCAACTGGCGCTGACCCAGGCCAAGACCAATTATATTCAGGCGTTATACGACTATAACACCAGCAAGGCGCAACTTGACAAAGCCATGGGGATTGCCGTGAGGTGACAGGGTGGCCTTGTAGGAGGAGAGGTGGAGCCAATGGGTTATTAAGCCCAGGAAACTAGCAGGTCAAAACATATTAGGAGGAGATAACATGTTGGTCAATATAGTTTATTTCCCGGCGATCAAAGCCGGGAAAGACGGGGAATTCCGGCAGTGGTTCGCCTGGACCAACGAAGAGTACGCCAAATTTCCCGGCTTCATCAGCAGAAAGCTGCTCGTGCCGCGAGAAGGCGGCAATTATGCAGCAGTGGTCGAACACGAGAGCAACGAAACCTTCAAGGCAATGCATGGCAGCACTTTTCACGCAGAGGCTCAGAAGCGGGTGCTGCCGCTGCTGGATGGTTATCCGACGCCTCATTTTTACGAAGAAGTAAGCTTGCACGAGAAAGGCAAAGCGGCTGTCCCTGCCGAACATTCAAAGTAAGGCTGTTTACCCGTGATCTGCTGGCAGCCGGGATATTGTCCGGCGCTCCCGCGCCTGGCCAGCTTCAGGCTAACGCTCTGTCGAATTGGGACGGCAAAGGAGATCGGTTTGGATAACGCGGTTGTTAAGGAAATTGCGGACAAGTACAATCGTATAGCCGGCAGCTACGATACGGTCGACTGGTTTATTCCCTCCCGCTGGCGACGCCGGGCCGCGGGTCTGGCCTGTGGACGAGTATTGGAGGTAGGCATAGGGACGGGACTCAATCTCCCTTTTTATGCCGACTGCTGCACGGAGATCCTCGGCATTGACATCAGTTCCGGCATGCTTGAAAAGGCCAAAGAGAGAGCTTCTCAGTGCAAGGCGCCTGTCAGACTGGAGATCATGGATGTGCAGGACTTGCCGTTTGCTGCCGACAGTTTCGATAGTGTATTGGCAGCGTTTGTCTTCTGCACCGTCCCCAACCCATTACAGGGACTGCGGGAATGCCGTCGGGTGCTAAAACCCGGCGGGAAGCTGATTCTGCTGGAGCATACGGGGAGCGGCAATAGGGCGCTTCGCCAGTTCATGGATTGGCTTAATCCGTTCACGGTCAGGTTTTTAGGCGACCATATTAACCGCGATACAGTCGAGGTCGTTGCAAAAGCCGGGTTTACGGGGATAACGGATAATAACTTGCTCGGAGATATCGTAAGGCTGGTCGTAGCCGAGAAGTAATTCCAACGGCTGATTTTACGTGGGGGTGTACGGGGTGAGAAGAAACGATTTGGCGATGTCGTACGAAGAAACATTGGCGGTTATCGATGCGCAAGATTACGCGGTGCTGTGTTTGATCGACTCGGCCGGCCGACCTTACGGCGTTCCGCTGGATTACGTCCGCAGAGACGGATTTCTTTACTTCCACGGCGCCCGGGAAGGAAGAAAAACTGATTCGATGATGGCTAATCCCAGGGCCTGCGCGGTGATTATGGGAGCCACAGCGATCGTTCCCGAAAAATTCGGCAGAATGTATCAATCCGCAATTGTCGAAGGTTCGATCGAGCTGATTGACGATCCGGAGCAAAAAAGACAGGTCATGACCTGGGTAGTTGAGAGCAGAAGTCCGGGCTACCGCGAGAAGGGGCAAGCAATCATTGCCAGAATGCTGGACCGTGTCCTGGTCTATAAGATGCAAATGGAAATCATCACCGGGAAACACGGTCTTGCGGGGAGTAAGGACCAGGGCTGAATTTCTAAAGTAAGGGAGGGGTTGGGCAATGAAACCGACGGACATTCTCAAGGAAGAGCATCATGGGGTAAAGCTTGCTCTCAAGGTTCTAGGCCGGATAAACGAGCGGATCGCCGGCACCCCAGGGAATTTGGACGCGGCATATGTCAGTGATTATGCCAAGTTGCTCGATTTCTTCCGCGTCTTCGTCGACAAGTGCCATCATGCCAAGGAAGAGGAGGTGCTGTTCCCGGCGCTTCTGGAATCAGGACTGCCCCGCGAAGGAGGGCCGGTCCAAGTTATGCTTGCCGAACACGACGCCGGCCGGAAGCTGGTCGCTGAAATGTCCGCCGCTTTGGCAGACTACCGCGCGGGAACGCCGGGCGCCGTCACCGCTCTTGCTGCTGCGGCACAGGGATACACACAGCTCCTGGTAGATCACATCGCCAAGGAAGACGACATTCTTTATCCGCTGGCCGACGCCGGTATTCCACAACCTGTCCAGGACGGGATGATAGAAGCCTTCGAAGGGATTGAGGCAGACCGGATAGGACCGGGAACTCACGAGCAGTTTCACGCCATGCTGAAAGAGTTCAGGGCGGCCTACCTCGGCTAGAATCGAGCTGTGTTTGTTTGCTAACCCCCTTGTCGCCCGTAGCTGTTTTGCGATAAAAATTGATTTTGCCACAGACCCTGCCTACAGGCTGAAACTGAAAGACGAAATGTGCTTATCGGGATAGGCAAAAAGAAAGAGTATTTGTATTAGCAAGTCTTTGGCTAGCGGACGTCTCTATTTATGCTTGAGAAATGTGGACAAATGAATGACAACAAATACTGGATTAATAAGGCTTTTCGGACATTGAAATTGCGTACTGGACACCATTCGCTTGAATGGCATTCAAGCGGTTGCGGCTTGCGAATTTAGAATAACTATTCGCACAATATTTGACGCAAAAAAGGATTTTTCCCATTTCTGTAGAATACAGTTCACGATATAGTGCGCCGAATCCATATCAGGTAGGGGAGAACCACTACATATAGAGGGGTGAATTTGCGCAGTTGCGCAGAAGGGCGTCTTTTCCTCTAGCCCTAACCCGTCAGCTAATCCCCGAGGCGAAGAAAACCCCGCGTATGCTTGCCTGTTTTTTAGCGGCAGCTATATCCGGGGGCTTGTCGAGAGGAGAAATAATGCGGATAGTCTGGCGTTCCCTTGTTTTGTGCTGTTTGCTTTTTTCCATGTCCACCATGGCTTTTGCCGCAAGCATCTATGAAGAAGGCGACTTCGGCCAGGAAGTGGCCCAGGTGCAGGCCAAGCTTGGCGCCCTCGGTTACGCCGCCGGTCCTGCGGACGGCGAGTTCGGCGCGATGACCACGTCGGCCGTGAAGGCGTTTCAGAAAGACCGCGGCCTTGACGCTGACGGCGTTGTCGGTCCCGATACCTACCGGTCGCTGATGGGCCGGGATATCCCGGTAAGCCGCGACGGTGCGACCGCTGCTAGGAAGATAATCCAGACCGCGCTGCGGTTTGTCGGCGTGCCGTACGTTTTCGGCGGCAATACCCCCGACGGGTTCGACTGCTCCGGTTTTACCCGCTATGTTTTTGCCAGGGGCGGCATGGGTCTCCCCCGTATGGCCGACGAACAATACGTCCTCGGTCACCCTGTTTCCAAGGCCCAGCTCCGGCCTGGCGACCTTGTATTCTTCACCACCTACGCGGACGGCGTCTCCCATGTGGGCATCTACCTTGGCGAGGGCAAATTCATCAGCGCCACGTCCAGCCGCGGAGTCGCGATCGACCGGATGGCGGACAGTTATTGGGGTCCCCGCTATATCGGCGCACGCAGGGTATAGTCGTTGTTGGGAGGCATTCGCCTCCCAATTTTAATTTCCGCGCAGGGATTTTGCCTGTGGGGATGGTATTTATTGATTGTGGACCGGCTCTGATTGTGGAATAATAGTGGTCGCGGTTCGAGATGGCGGGTTGGGGGCGTATTGCCCCGCGTGGTCGGACGTCAGCCGTGTCGGAGGAGTTATGTTCCGCTTTTATTGGGAAAAATTCGTTGTCCCGTTCTGGCTGCTGACAACCATTGCGGTGGCTTGTTTCGTTGTCGCTTCGGCAGCCGGGCTTGCGGCTCCCCTCATAATAAAGTTCCTCATCGACGGCGCCCTGGAGAGCGGTGACTTTACCGACCTCAACATTATCGTCGGCAGCATTGTCATCCTGTATTTGCTCAGGGCGGTTTTTTACTTTTTTTACGGTTATACCATGGCCAAAGCCGGCAGCACCATGATAGCCCGCATGCGCGCGGCCATGTTTTCGCGCCTGCACTCCCTCGACTACAGCTACTTTATCAACACCTCCACAGGCAACATCGTCTCCTATTTCACCAACGACCTGCTGCTCATCCAGCAGGCTGTCACCGTGGGCGTTCCCGATCTTGTTGTGGAATCGCTCAATCTGCTGGCCATCCTGGTCATCATGATCTATTTCGACTGGCAGCTGGCGCTGGTGACTTTTGTCACTCTGCCGTTCATTGTCGTAGCCGTCAGCCACTTCAACCGCAAGCTCGCCGACCTCGGCGGCCTGCTGGAGCACACGATGGCGAGGATGACCAGCCTGTTGCACCAGGCGATCCTGTCGGTGATGATGGTGCAGAGTTATGTGCGCGAGGATTACGAGTACGGGAAGTTCCGTCACCAGATTCATGAAGCCGCGCAGGAATACTTCCACGTCCAGCGCCTCAACGCACTGTTGATTCCCTTGGTCGAATTCCTCGCCGCCATCGGGCTTACCGTAATCATCTGGTTCGGCGGCCGCGAGGTTATCAACGGCGACCTGACAATCGGCGGCATGTTCGCCTTTCTCATCTACATCATCAACGTACCGGCCCCGGTGCGCAAGATCACGCAGGCATTCTCCGGCATGAAGATGGGGATGGTGGCCTGGGAGCGCATTCGCGATCTCGACCGCCAGCCCCACACCGTCGTCGACGGCCGCCTCGACCTGGATAAAGCCGCCGGCCGGGTGGAGTTCCGGGATGTAGCCTTCCGCTACCCTTCCGGCGGCGACGTGCTTAAGAACATCAGCCTCACCGCCGAGCCCGGCGACGTCATCGCCGTCGTCGGCCCGAGCGGCGCCGGCAAATCCTCGTTCGCCAACCTGCTCCTGCGTTTTTACGACCCCGCTGCCGGGGCTATCTACCTCGACGGCGTCGACATCCGCAGTCTCAAGATCGGCGCCCTGCGCCATCAGATCGGGTTCATCCAGCAGAATCCCGTTCTGTTCAACGCCAGCATTCTCGAAAATATCCGCTACGGCCGGCCGACGGCTACCTATAGCCAGGTGGAGCATGCCGCCCGGCTCGCCAACGCCCATGATTTCATCATGGAGCTGCCCCGCGGCTACGACACCCCGGTAGGTGAACTGGGAGCCAACCTGTCCGGCGGTCAGCGCCAGCGAATCGCCCTGGCGCGGGCCATCATCCTCGAACCGGTGATTATGCTGCTTGATGAGCCGACCGCCGCTCTCGACAGCCATGCCGAAAAGCAGGTCATGGCCGCCATCCGCAACGTCAGCCGGGGGCGCACCACCTTTATCATCACCCATCACCTTTCCACCCTGCTGGCATCCGATAAGATCATATATCTGACGGGCGGCCAGATCGCCGAGAGCGGCACCCACGCCGAGCTTATGGCCCGGGGCGGCGTCTACGCCCGTGCGGTCGACAGGGGCGAACTGGGACTAAAAGGCTGAAAATGGGTATAATGTTTACAAAGCCATAGGTTTCGAGGAGATACGACATGTACGATATCAAGCTCACGGATGTGACATATTCATACGGCGACAGCACCGTCCTCAGCGGCCTTTCCATGGCGGTCGCCGCCGGCGAATTCATCGCCGTCGTCGGACCGAACGGGGCGGGCAAGAGCACGATGCTCAAGCTGGTGGCCGGCCTGCTCAGGCCGGACAGCGGCCAGGTGACGGTCGCCGGCCGGACGTCCGACGAGGCCCGCGCCGCCGGCGACATCGGCTACATCCCTCAGAATTTCGCCCGCAACATCGCCGATTTCCCGGCCACCGTCGCCGAGATCGTCGCTCTCGGCCTGGTATCCGGCCGGAAAAAAAACCTGTCCCGTGACGCGGCCCGTCATATCGTTTCCCACATGCTGGCGCTGGTGGACCTTGAAGAACTGAGGGACAAGCGCGTCGACGAGCTTTCCGGCGGCCAGCAGCAGCGGGTAATGGTGGCCAGGGCGCTGGCCGGCAACCCCCGGCTGCTGCTGCTGGACGAGCCCACGAGCGGCGTGGATTTCGACACGAGCACAAAGATATACAACCTCCTCGGCGAACTCAACAAAAGCCTCGGGATAACTGTTGTCGCCGTTTCCCACGATATCGACAAGGTGACGCGCTGGGCAGGACGGGTGGCCTGTATCAACAAAGGCCTGTGCTTCCTCGGCGACTGCGCCGAATTCCGCCGCGTCCATGCCCAGGAACCGCATCTGCTTTATTATTCGGGCTGAGAGGACATAAAGATCCATGGACTTTTTAAGCTATGATTTTATGCAGCGGGCCATGGCCGCCGGCCTGGTAACGGCGGTTGTCTGTCCGCTCATCGGCATGTTTGTGGTCGTGCGCCGTCAGGCCCTCATCGGCGACGGCCTCGGCCACATCGCCTTCGCCGGCGTGATGGGCGGCTACCTCCTCGGCGTCTATCCCACCGCCGCTGCTGCGGCCGTTACTATGCTCGGCGCCGGCGCCATCGAATTTATCCGCCGTCGCCACGCCCACCACGCCGATACCGCCCTGGCCATTATGTTCTACACCGGCATCGCCCTGGCGGTCATCTTCAGCAGCATGGCCCGCACCCCCGGGACCAATCTTCTCGGCGTACTGTTCGGAAGCATCCTCACCGTTACCGTCCAGGATCTAATTCTCATCGCCGTCTGCGGCCTGATGGTAGCTGCGTCCGTCGCAGTGCTTTTCGAACGGCTCGTCCTCGTGGCCTTCGACGAAGAGATCGCCCATGTCGCCGGCATAAACACCGCATTTGTCAGCGTCCTGCTCAGCGTCCTCACCGCGCTCGTCGTCGTCGTCGGCATGAGGGTGGTGGGCATCCTGCTCGTCAGCGCCCTCATGGTTGTGCCGGTGGCGGCCGCCCATCTCCTTAGGCGCGGTTTCCGGGCGACTATGGCCTGGGCGGTGGCCTTCTCCGTCCTCGCCGTGGCCGGCGGTCTGACCTTGTCTTTTTATCTCGACATCGCCCCCGGCGGTACCATCGTCATAACCGCGGTCGCCGTCTATCTGGCCGTTCTCGTAGCCGCTGGCCGCGGCATCGGCGCCGGCGTGGTCCGGCGCTGCTCAGGCGCCGCCGTCCCGGCCGGGAACAAGCAGGGCGACCAGTGAAGCGAACGCGCCCGCAAAGGGGAGGACGGCCAGCGAGGAGACTATATTGAACAAGGTATGCATCGCCGCCACGCGGGCGGCGAAACCGTCCGCCAGCAGGGCGGCGGCTTGCACGAACAGCGCGGTGAACGGCAGAAAGACCGTCACCCCCGCCAGGTTAAGCACGATATGGGCCATGGCTACCCGTTTGGCCGCCAGCGGCGCGGCCGCACCCACGACCAGCGACGACAGGCACGAACCGATATTGTTGCCGTATACGCCGTAAGCGGCGGCCGTCAGGCCGATCGTCCCTTCGTCGGCCAGCGCCATCAGCAGGCCGGTGGCCGCACTGCTCGACTGGAACAGGAAGGTGAGCAAAATGCCGCCGCCGATGCCGGCGAGCGGGTTCTGACCGGCGGACGCCAGCCAGCGGACGACGGTAGCCGCTTCCGACAGGCCGGACAGCGCTCCCGAAAGCAACTGCACGCCGGTCAGCATCGCCGCCAGGCCGCCTACGGCCAGGGCCGCGGCGCGCAGCCGGGACAGGGCGGCCGCAAGCAGGGACGCGGCCAGCAGCGCCAGCAGAACCGGCAGGGGCGGGTCCAGCGCCAGCAGGCCGACGGTCGAGCAAGTGCCGATGTTGGCACCCAGCACCAGGCCGAGTCCCTGGCGGAAAGAAAGATATTCGGCGCTCACCAGCCCAACCGTCGTGAGGGTGAGGGCGGTGCTGCTCTGCATAAGAGCCGCGCCGGCGGCCCCCGCCAGCAGGCCGCGCCACGGCGTCACCGTCAGCCTGCCGAGCAGGCCGGCGAGGGCGGGGGAGAAGACATGCCGCAGGCCGGACCTCATCACCAGCAGGCCGCCGATCAGCAGGCCCAGACCGACGGCGAAGAATAAGAAAAAGTACATATCCGCCTCCGAAATACCCCGTTTCCTTAAACTTATGACCGCCGGGGCGATGCTAAGACTCCTGCTCTTCAGCGTCGGACCGTTTTTTGCTATAATGGATAACAGATGTGTATCCGTAAACAAGGAGGTTTTCCGATGACAACCAACCGCAGCGAATTAATGCAGATCCTCCGTCAGCACGTCAAGAGCGAGGTGCTTCTCAAGCACTCCCTGGCGACCGAAATCGCCATGCGGGCCTACGCCGGCAAATTCGGCCAGGACGTCGACTACTGGGGCGCGGTCGGCCTGCTCCACGATATCGACTTCGACAAATTCCCCGACGAGCACCCCCATCACGCCCGCGAGCTTCTCGCCGCCCACGGCTTTGACGACGCGTTCATCACCGACGTCGAGTCCCACGGCCGCGAGTGGGCGGGGGACCGCACCTTGCTACAGAAAACGCTGCTGGCCCTCGACGAGCTGACCGGGTTCATCATCGCCTGCGCCCTCGTCCGGCCCGACAAAAGCCTTGACAACGTCGAGGTCAAGTCCGTCCTCAAGAAGATGAAGGACAAAGCCTTCGCCCGCGCCGTCAACCGCGAGACGATTACCGACGGAGCGGCCGCCATGGGCGTAGACTTCGCCGAGCATGTCGCCTTCGTCACCAAGGCGCTAGCCGCCGCCAACGGCAAGAGCGACCTGCCGCTGGTGGGATAGACGATAGCAGTATATAAAAAAACAGCCTGTATTTACAGGCTGTTTTTTATGGGTTTGAGGTTACAGCACGTCGGCCATGATTATGGTGCAGTTGCTGTTGAGGATTATGTTGCGGCCGGCGATGATCTGGCCGACGACCGTCGAGTTGGCGTTGATGTAGAGGTCGCGGCCGGCGATCAGCACCGCCTTGTTAAGGTTGACGTTCGAGTTTATGTATATGTCGCGGCCAGCCATGAACAGCCCGTAGCCGGTCAGTTGCAGATCGGCGCCGGTCAGATCGGAGTTTGAGTTGATGATCAGGTCTTCTTTGGCATAAAGCTGGATATTGCCGACCAGGTCGACGTTGGAGTTGATGTTGATACTGCTGCTGCTGGCGAGGGTGAGGTTGGTGCTGGCGTTGGTGACGACATCGTCGCCGATGTTGATCGGACCGTTGGCGAAGATGGTGACATCGCCGCTCGTGCCGCCGGTGGCCGACAGGATACTATTGGAGTTGGTATTGAGGCCGCCACTGACATAGTAAGTGCCGGCTAGCGCGGTGGTGCCGGACGGCGGCGCGCCGCTGAGCGGCGTGGAGCTCGAATAGGTCGTCGGGGCGAGCGATATCGGGATGGGGGGGACGGTGAGGTTGATGCCCGTCTGGATGGGTGCGCTGCTTTGATTGGTAATGTCGGTCGCGCTGGTGCCGAGGGTGCCTCCGGTGATGGTGACGTTGTTGTTGATTGTGAGGCTTGAGCCTATGTTGTAGGAGACATAGCCCGAGGTCTGCATCGTATCGATGATCTCGTTGCTGAGCGGCGGCGGCGGGTTGGGCGGGTTAGGGTTTATGTCGCCCCCTCCCCAGTCGCTGCTGCCTTGCGGTGTGGTGAACGTGTCGAAAGCCGTGTAGGTGATCGTACCCACCTTGCCGGTGGAGTATATCTGGTAGGTGGTTTTCTTTTTCGGTTTTGGTTGAGTGAGCTCGATGTTAGGAACAAGCCGCACCGTGTAGGCTTTTGTGCCGGTGCCGTCGCCGGCGAATGGCCGCCAGTTGGCGACGCCGTTCTGTTCTATCCAGTCCCATTGATCCGAATCCCGTTGCAGGTGTACCAGAGCGCGCTTCACCCCCGCCTCGGCCACGTAGCGGGTTTCGAGCACGTCGCGGTCGCTGCCGGCCGAGCGGAGTTCCTGGGTTATCATCGGCAGCAGGCCGGCGATGACAATGGTGAGGAAAATCATCGCCACAACGGCCAGAATGGTGGCCGAGCCTTGCTGTCTGTCGATCCTGGGATCGGTCATGACGGTTCCTCCTGTCGGCGTGCCTAGTACCTGTTAATCGGTCCGTAGCGTATTATCGACTCGAGATTGAGCGACGCGCCCGTGCCGCCGGTCTGGGTGGCGGCCGTGACGGTCAGCTTGACGAGCGAAGCAGACTCGCGGTTGAAGGTCAGGGTCTGGATGAGGCCGCCGCCGAGCTGCTGGTTGCCGGCAGCCCTCGTGATGGTGACATAGCCGCCGCTGAAGCTGATGGAGCGGTTCTCACTGACGGCGGTGTCGATGTTGTAATAGGTGTACTGTATATTATTAGCCGACACGCCGACCGCCGGCGACGATATCGTGGCATGGCGCAGCTCGTCGGCGACGGCGGTCATAACCGCCCGCGCCTGGGTGAAGCTCGCTTCCTGGCTCATGCCGTAATTCTTGGTGGCGACCGAGGAGGACAGCACGCCGAACACCGCGGCCATAATCAGGCCCATGATCGCGATGCCGATGATCAGTTCGACGAGGGTAAAGCCCCGTTCGTTTTTCACAGTCATGACCGTCACAGTTCCTTGAAATAATAATAACTAATTACATTTATCGATACGGTGCCGCCCGCTTCTGTCCAACTGACCTTTACTCTCACCGGGCGCACGTAATTCCGCATGCTGTTATGAATATTCAGATCCGGCGACAGTTCCGTTGCTTCAATAGTAAAGACGGTCGGGTTGGGGGGAACCGTAACCGTGGCCGGCAGGCCGGTCAGGAAGCCTGTGTATGTGGTGGCGTCCTTCTGCTTGATTGTCTCCACGATCTGCTGGGCTACCCAAACCGCCGTCGCCTGGTTGTTGGCGGACACGGTCACTACGGTGGCCTGGCGGTAGGCCACGGCCAAGGCGGTGAGGGCAATGGCGACGATGACCATGCCGATGAGAGCGTCGATCAGTATCCAGCCTCTTTCGTTTTTGGCCATTCCCGCTCACCCCCGCGTTTGCCGTATTTCGTGACAATACTGGTCAATTTCGTTGCCATACGGCCCGATTCCTTGTCGTGCTGGCGAATGGCGGCACTTTTTGTCATGAAAAATACCGGTGGTGTGGCGGAAAAGTTATCCTTCTCGCACTATTCTTCCTGCCGACAGGGATTTCGGCCTTGACGGCGAATATAACCTGTTCAGGGAGGGGATATGATGGCGATGCATTATCTCGATATGCTGGGGGAAACTTGTCCGCATCCCCTGCTCATGGCGCAGGCCAAGCTGGAAACGATGGCCAGCGGCGATTGCCTGGTGGTCGAATCCGACTTCAGCCGCTCGGTCCGCAACATCCTGGCCTGGGCCGACAAGAACGGCCACCGTTTCGACGTCGAAGAGGTCGAAAAGGGCGTCTGGCAAGTCAAGATAATAAAGTGACGGCAATACAAAAAAGCCCCGGTTGCGAGAGCAACCGGGGCTTTATATGTGTATCAGCAGACTTCCAGTTCGCCGGGGGAGGTGATGAAGCGGATAAAGCGCTTGGCGACGCCGGTCAGGTCGTCGTCGCGGTAGACGAGATTGTACTCCACCCGTGGGTCGACGTTTTCGATCGTCAGGGCGAGGATGTTGCCGTGGCGCAGTTCCTTCTGCACGGTCAGCCTGAGCCCGATGGAGACGCCGTGGCCGTTCTCGACCGCCGTTTTTATGGCGCTGGCGCTCGAGATGGATGTGCTGGGCTTGAGGTCGGCGAAGCGCATATTAAGAGGCTTGAGCGCCTCGTCGAGGAGCAGGTGAAGCTCCGACCCTTCCTCGCGGAGAATGAGACGGTTCTTCAGCAACTCTTCGAGCGTGACGGAGGTCCGGCCAGCCCAGTGGTTGTTGTTGGGGACGATGGCCACAAGCTCGTCGGTGAACACCGTTTTAATGGTCAGCCCTTTGTAGCTGCGGACAGGGCATTCGACGATGGCCAGGTCGACGTCTTTGTCGTAAATTTTGGTTACGATCTCCTGGGGATTGTCGATCTCCAGGTTGATCTGCAGGTCGGGGTATTTGTCCTTGAAGGTCCAGATGCCGCAGGCGAGGGCGTGGCCGCCGACGGTAGGCGTGGCGCCGACGATGAGCTTCTGATTCTTTTCGTCGGCCATGCTGGTGAGCTTGCGCTCCAGGTCTTCGTGCAGTTCGAGGATCTGTTTGGCGTAGTCGAACAGCACCGTGCCCGCCGGCGTGAGCGTCACGCCGTGGGGGGTACGCTCGAACAGCTTGATGCCGTAGAACTCCTCCATGGAATGGATCTGGGCGCTGATCGCCGGCTGGGAAATATGAAGCAGCTTGGCTGCCTTAGAAAAGCTCTTGACGCGCGCTACCTGGCAAAACAGGTCAAATTGCCCTAATTGCATAAGCACCGACCTCCCCACTGAATATGTGTAAATTATAACATGGATAGATGCCGTGTGACCGTCCGGGCCATATTCATCATCTTGTTCAAGATATAACCAAAAAGTTATACCCTGCCGAATTCTATCAGCATTCGCGATACCCGGCAGGGCTCAAGCTCTCAGGAAAGCGGTGTCCAGGCCTTGCCGCGCCAGCTTTTTTGGCAACTATTGCCCTCTCGCCGCATAATGATTAAGTGAGTGACGCAGGGGGAGGGGGATAATGGGCAAAGCGGACGACAAGCTGGTTGTAAATCTGAGGGAATCAGGTATCGCCGCCCGGCTGGCCGAGCATTGCTGGCGACTGCTGAACAGGCAGGAGGGCATCGCCATCCGGCCGCTGGTGGCTCTGTGCATCGGGTCGGACCGTTACACCGGCGACGCTCTCGGGCCGCTGGTGGGCAGCTATCTCGAAGAACGCGGCGTATGCACCGTGTACGGCAGTCTCGACCACCCGGTGCACGCCGGCAATCTCGTTGAAACCGTGGGCATGATCGACGCCCGCCATCCCCACCCGGTTATCGTCGCCGTCGACGCCTGCCTCGGCCGTACGGGTGAGATCGGGAACATCGAAGCATGGGACGGGGGCATCGAAGCGGGCATCGCCGTAGGCAACCGCCTGCCCTGCGTCGGCCACGTATCCATCGTCGGCGTCGTGAACGCCGGCGGCCATCTTGGCTACCTCGACCTCCAGAACACCCCTCTCGCCGTCGTGGTCAAGCTCAGCCGGGTTATCGGCGAGGCGCTCGCCGACGCCCTGGGGCGGATGGCAGCCAGGGATGCGGCTGCCGCCCTGTGCCGGCTCAGTGGGGGAACAGCCGGCCCCACATCAGATAGAGAATGACCAGGGCGGCGGCGAACAGGACGCCGAGATCGCCGATAAACTGCTCCATAACCTATCACGCTCCTGGTGCCAGTATACACTATTTTTTTTCGCCAGTACAAGTTTCCTGCTGCTCTTCCATTACTTGACAGGCACAATATTTCCCCGCAGCCCATACAATGAAGCACAAGTCTTTGCGGGGGTGAAGGGGATTGGTTTCTTTTTTTGCGGTCCTCGCGGCCGCCGTCGCCAAGGGACTGTACTTCCTGGTTGCCTACCTTACCAACAACACCTTCCCGTTACCGCTGTCGGAAAAAGAGGAGCAGCACTACCTTGAGCGCCTCAAGAGCGGCGATGAGAAAGCCCGCAACGTGCTCATCGAGAGAAACCTGCGCCTGGTAGCCCACATCGTCAAGAAGTTCGACAACACCGGCGAGGAGATCGACGACCTCATCTCCATCGGCACCATCGGCCTGATAAAGGCCATCAACACTTTCGACCAGGGGAAAAAGACCCGTCTGGCCACCTATGCCGCCCGCTGCATCGAGAACGAGATCCTCATGCATTTCCGCAGCACCCGCCGCACCCGCACCGAGGTCAGCCTCTACGATCCCATCGGCGTGGATAAGGAGGGCAATGAAATCACGTTGATCGACGTTCTCGGCACCGCCCCCGACGTGGTGGCCGAGGCGGTCGAGATCCAGTGCGAGCAGGAGCGGCTCAATAAGCAGATAAGCCGCCTGAGCAGCCGGGAGAAATGGGTGCTGGAGATGCGGTTCGGCATGCCGGACGGCGGCAAGAAGACGCAGCGCGACATCGCCAAGATGCTCGGTATCTCCCGTTCTTATGTATCACGGATCGAGAAGCGGGCCATCGGCAAGCTCAGCAAGAACCTGTCCGCCGAAGACGGCCAGTTTTAAACGTGAAAACCTGCCAAGAGCCTTACCGCAAGGTAAGGCTTTTCCTATTGCCGCATTTTTTGTCTTTTGACGGCGGCCGTGATATAATTTTTGGTAATAAATCCTGGGAGGTGCCCTGTTGTATCGCCTGCTTTGTCCTAATCTCGTTGTCGACTCCCTGTTCGAGATCGACCTCGACGCTCTTGCGGGCCAGGGCGTCCGCGGGGTCATCTTCGACCTCGACAACACCATCATCCCCTGGGACAGCCGCGAGATGGACGCCGCCATCGTCGCCTGGCTGGAGGATGTGCTGGCCCGGGGCTTTAAGGTGGCGATCGTTTCCAACAACTGGCGCGGGCGGGTGCGGGAAATCGCCGTCCGTTTCGGCCTGCCGTTCGTCTCGCGGGCGTACAAGCCCGCCAAGACGGGCTTCCGGCGAGCGCTGGCCGAACTGGGGCTCGAACCCCACGAGGCGGTGGTTGTCGGCGACCAGTTGTTCACCGACGTCCTCGGCGGCAACCGCATGGGCCTGATGACTATCTGGGTCAAGCCGCTGACCGCCCAGGAATTCATCGGCACCCGTATCCACCGCCGCTTCGAGAAACTGGCCGTCAAGATGCTGCGGTCCAGAGGTCTGATGAAATAGAGTATTTATCTGAAGTGGAGGGCTGTACGTGAAAATCGCTATGGTCCAGATGCGCATCATCGCAGGCGACGTCGCGGCCAACCGGGCCCGCGGCCTGGCCCTTATCGCCGAGGCGGCCGCAAACGCCGCCGTTGTCGTGCTGCCCGAGATATGGACAACCGGCTATGCGCTGCGCCAAGTGGCGGAGATGGCCGAGGACGAGGCCGGGCCGACGCTGACCGGGATACGGGAAATCGCCGCCAGGGAGGGCGTGACGGTTGTGGCCGGGTCGCTGACGCTGCGCCGCCACGGGCGGATATATAATGAGTCGGTCGTAATCGGCCCCGACGGGACGACGGTCGCGAATTACGCCAAACTGCACCTTTTCAGCATGACGGGCGAGGAACGTTTCTTCGCCGCCGGCGACCGCCGCTGCCTGTTCGATATCGGCGGCGTCAGAGCCGGTCTGGCGATCTGCTACGACCTCAGATTCCCCGAGCTGTTTCGCTCGCTGACCCACGAGGGCGCCCAGATAATCTTCATGCCGTCCGAATGGCCGCTTGTCCGCGCCCTTCCCTGGCAGATTCTGAGCCGCGCCCGGGCCATCGAGAACCAGATATACGTATGCGCCGTCAACTGCGTCGGCGAGCACCGTGGCAGCCCCTTCGCCGGCCAGTCCCTCCTCATCGCGCCCGACGGCGAGATCGTCGCCGCCGGCGGGGCGGAGGAGGAGGTCATCTATGGCGAAATCGACCCCGCCGCCGTCGCCGTGGTGCGGGAAGGGATGAAGGTTTGGCAGGACCGCCGGCCGGAGGTGTACCTGTGATTACCGGCAAGACGAAGGTCTGCGCCGTTATCGGCTGGCCGGTGGAGCATTCCCTGTCGCCTCCCATCCATAACGCCGCGTTCGCCGCCGTCGGGCTCGACTATGTCTATGTCCCCCTGGCCGTCGCCCCCGACGCTCTCGGCGCCGCCGTCGCCGGCTTCAGAGCCGCCGGTCTGGCGGGCATAAACGTCACTGTGCCGCATAAAGTGAACATCATCCCGTTTCTTGACGCGCTCGACCGCAGCGCCGAACTGGTCGGCGCGGTCAACACCGTCGTCTTCGCCGCCGGCCGGGCGACCGGCCACAACACCGACCTGGCGGGGTTCGTCAACTCGCTTACCGCCGCAGGGGTGGCCATCGCCGGCCGCCGGGCCGTACTCCTCGGCGCGGGCGGCGCCGCCCGCGCCGTCGCCTGGGGCTTTATCGAGCACGGAGCGGCGGCCATAACCGTCGGCGCCCGCGACGCCGCCAAGGCGACCGCCTTTGCCGTTTCCTTCCCCGCCGGCTCAGTCGCCGGCTGTGGCTGGCAGGGCGAAGCATTCGCCGCCTCCCTGGGCTGCTGCGACATCCTCGTCAACTGTACCCCCATCGGCATGTACCCCCGCGCCGCCGAAGAGGCGCCGCTCGATTGGGCGGCCTTAAACCCGGAGGCGGCGGTCTGCGACCTTATCTACACGCCGCCGCTGACCAAGTTTCTGGCCCGCGCCCGCGAACGCGGCCACCTGACAGTGGGCGGCGCCGGCATGCTCATCGAGCAGGGGGCGGCCGCTTTCACCCTCTGGACAGGCCGGGAAGCGCCCCGCGATGCAATGCGCGCCGCTCTCGACGGGGCTCTGCGCGGCTAGGGACGGCCGGGTATAGGGAGTATCGAAAGAAAGGATAATTATTGTCGGATAATAAATAAGTAAACTTTTTTCACAAATTTGTTATAAAATTACATATTGTTGCAGGAAGTGCTCCTAATTATGTCGAATGTAGCCTTTTACTATCAACTTCATATGGGAGCAATGACGGTTCTTGGCGTAACATGGGCACTTGCCTGAATCCGAGCTAGTAGTGCAACCGACCATTTGCAAGTTTTTTGCTTTTGTAAGGTTGCCCTTTTTTTCCCCATTTTTAGTTATCTGAAAACTGTCGCTTATTCGTCTCCCGAAGGAGTGCCAAAGGTGAAAAGCCGCAAAAAGCTCGGCGACCTGCTTGTCGAAGCGGGTATGATCACGCAGCCCCAACTCGAAAAGGCCCTCACCGTCCAGAAGAAAACCGGGGAACGACTGGGCAAGACCCTTGTGAACCTTGGCTACATAACCGAGCACGGTATCATCGAAGTGCTCGAATTCCAGCTTGGCGTCCCCCACGTCGAACTGTCGGCCATGTCCGTCAGCAGCGATGTCGCCGCCGTCATCCCCGCCGCCCTTGCGGAGCGCTATCAGGTTCTGCCCCTGAAAAAAGAAGGCAAGAAGCTCACCCTGGCTATGGTCGACCCCACCAACTTCTACGCCATCGACGATGTCCGCATGGTGACCGGCTGCGAGATATACCCGGTCATCGCCGCCGAACGCGAGATCGTCCAGGCGATCAATGAGACCTACGGCGTGCGCGAACTTGTCGAGAAAGCGGCCAGCAGGATCCGCTTCGACGACCCGCTCGCCGCCGATATCCAGACCGCCGACGACGCCCCGGCGGTGAGCATCGTCAACTCGCTCATCAGCCAGGCGGTCAAGGACCGGGCCAGCGATATCCACATCGAACCGCAGGACAAGAACCTCCGCGTCCGCTTCCGCATCGACGGCGTGCTGCGCGAGGTGGTCACCTTCCCGCGCCACACCCATGCGTCGCTGATTTCGCGCGTCAAGATAATGAGCGAAATGGACATCGCCGAGAAGCGCCTGCCCCAGGACGGCCGCATCAAGGTGAACGAGTCCGGTCGCGACATCGACATCCGCGTGTCCACCCTGCCCACCATCCTCGGCGAGAAGGCGGTTCTCAGGATACTGGACAAGCAGACGGTGATTCTCGATATTAACAGCTTAGGCTTTTCCGCCGATAATCTCAGTAAATACCGTAATCTTTACCGTCAGTCCCACGGCATGATCCTTGTCTCCGGCCCGACCGGCTCCGGCAAGACCACAACCCTCTATTCGACCCTCGCCACCGTCAACGTGCCGGGCAAAAACATCATCACCGTCGAGGACCCGGTCGAGTATCGCCTCGACGGCGTCAACCAGGTCCAGGTCAACCCGCGTGCCGGCTTGTCCTTCGCCAACGGCCTGCGCTCCATCCTCCGCCAGGACCCCAACATCATCATGGTGGGCGAGGTCCGCGACAGCGAGACGGCCGACATCGCCGTCCGCGCCGCCCTCACCGGCCATCTCGTCCTCTCCACCGCCCACACCAACGACGCCCCCGGCGCCATCACCCGCCTCATAGATATGGAGATCGAGCCTTTCCTGGCCGCCTCGTCGGTGCTCGGCGTCGTCGCCCAGCGCCTAGTGCGGGTCATCTGCCCGGAATGCAAACAAAAATACACGCCGCCCGCCGACTCGCCCGAACGCCACTTCCTCGGCCTCGGCCCCGACGACGACGTCACCCTCTACCGCGGCATCGGCTGCTTGCGCTGCGGCCACAGCGGCTACCGCGGCCGGGTGGCCATCCACGAAGTCATGCCCGTCACCCCCGAGATGCACGAGCTCATCATTCGCCGCGCATCCACCGGCGAGCTCGCTGCCCTCGCCCGCAGCCAGGGAATGATCACCATGCGCGAGGACGGTATCGCCAAAGCCATGGGAGGGCTGACCACCGTCGAGGAAGTCATGCGCGTGGCATACAGCGGAGTATAACGGAGGTAACGCATGCAATCCCTTCTGCGCGAAGCGGTGGCCCGCAAAGCCTCCGACCTGCATATAACGGTGGGCATCCCGCCCGTCCTCAGGATCAACGGCGACCTCGTCCGCACCGACCGGCCGGCCCTCAGGCCCGCCGACACCGCCGCGCTCCTCACGGCCATCGCCGCCGAGAACCACCGCGCCGTCTTCGACGAACGGGGCGAAGTCGACTTTTCCTACGCTATCCCCGGCTTCAGCCGTTTCCGCGTAAACGCCTTCCGCCAGCGGGGCGCCACCGCCATCGTCGTCCGCGTCGTCGCCGAGCAGGTGCCGACGCTGGCCGAACTCGGCCACCCCGAAACGGTCAAAACCCTGGCCCGCAAGCCGCGCGGCCTGGTGCTCGTCACCGGCCCCACCGGCAGCGGCAAATCCACGACTTTGGCGGCCATGATCGACCTCGTCAACCGCGAACGGGCCTGCCATGTCGTCACCCTCGAAGACCCGATCGAATACCTCCATCGGCACGACCGCAGCATCATCAACCAGCGGGAAATCCACGCCGATACCCATTCCTTCGCCGCCGCCCTGCGGTCGGCTCTGCGCGAGGACCCCGACGTCATCCTCGTCGGCGAGATGCGCGACCCGGAGACGATCGCCACCGCCATCACCGCCGCCGAGACCGGCCACCTCGTGCTGGCCACCCTCCATACCGGCGACGCCGCCCAGACCATCGACCGCATCATCGACGGCTTCCCGCCCTACCAGCAGCAGCAGATCCGCGTCCAGCTGTCGCTTACCCTCCAGGGCATAATCGCCCAGCAGCTCCTGCCCCTCAAGGGCGGCAGCGGCCGGGTCGCGGCCCTCGAAATCCTCCTCGCCACCCCTGCGGTGCGCAACATCATCCGCGAGGGCAAGACCCACCAGCTAGCCTCCGTCATCCAGACAGGCGCGAAAAACGGCATGCAGACGATGGACAACGCCCTGCGCGACCTGTGCCGCCGCGGCCTGGTCAGCACCGACGAAGCGCTGGCGCGGGCCGCCGACCCTGAAACGCTGTTGAAATTAATCAACGGATAGAAAACATACGGGCTGAGATAAAAAGCTCCAGATGCAAGGCGGCCCGAGGACGCGCAGCGACGCGTACTCGAATGTACGCTAGCAAGCGCCCGCAGGCCCAACGCCGCAGATGGACTTTTTAGCCAGCCCCCACGTAGAGGAGATTAGCCCGGTGTCAAAGACTTTCGCTTATAGAGCCAAGGACCGCACCGGCCAACTGCTCACCGGCTCGCTCGTCGCCGAAAACGAGGCGGCCGTGGCGGCCTACATAAGAAACCAGGGCTATTTCGTCACCCAGATCAGGCCGGCCGCCGACAGCGGTTCAGCCCTCCGGGGGCTTGCCGATATCTTCAACCCCGTTAGCTCCAAGGATCTGGCTATCTTTTGCCGCCAGTTCGCGACCATGGTCGACGCCGGCCTCTCCCTCACCGTCAGCCTCGGCGTCATGGTCGACCAGACCGGCAATGCCCGCCTCAAGGCGGCGGTCAAGGACATCCTCGTCAAGGTCCAGGAAGGCGAGACCATGTCGCGGGCCATGCAGAACCACCCCGGCGTCTTCCCGGACATCATGGCCAGCATGGTCGAAGCCGGCGAGGTCGGCGGCGTACTCGACGTCGTCCTGGAGCGCCTGGCCGTCCATTTTGAAAAAGAGAGCAAGCTGACCGCCAATGTCAAATCGGCCCTCACCTACCCGGCGGTGATTATGACCTTCGCGGCGGCGGCGATAGTATTTATCCTCCTCTTCGTTTTACCGCGTTTCGTGCAGATATTTGCTAGCCTGAAGGTGACCCTCCCTGCCCCAACCCGCGCCCTGTTGACGATCAGCGCCTTCTTGAACGAATATGGTCTATTGCTAGCTGCCGGGATCGCCGTCATCATCTACGGGTTGCGGATTTATCTGCGCCAACCACAGGGGCAGCGGTTGCTTGATGAGTTCATCCTGCATGTGCCGGTCATGGGCGCCCTTTGGCGCAAGATTGCCGTCGCCCGCTTCAGCCGCACCCTCAGCACGCTGCTGCGCGGCGGCGTGCCCATCATCGCCGCCCTGGAGGTCGTCAAAAAGACTGCCGGCAACCGCCTCATGGCCCGCGCCATCACCGCCGCCCAGGAAGGCGTCAGCGAAGGACTCGGTCTGGCCGCTACCCTAGGAGCGTCGGGTGTTTTCCCGCCGATGGTCGTGCAGATGGCGGCGGTGGGTGAGGAGACGGGCGAGGTGGACAAGATGCTCGAGAAAGTCGCTGACTTTTACGAGAACGACATCGACGACACTGTCAATCGCCTTAGCAGCTTGTTGGGACCTATCTTAATTGGGGTGCTAGGAGTGGTTATCGGGATGATTGTCTTCTCCATCCTCATGCCGCTCTTTGACATAATCACCAGTATTGGCAAGTAAGCTAGCCCTTTGGATTGTTTTTAGATTTATTGAAAGGAGGTGAATCAAGTTGATGAATTTTAGACGTAATGTAAAAAATAATAAAGGCTTTACGTTAGTTGAGCTAATCGTCGTAATTGCCGTAATCGGCGTTCTGGCCGCAATTGCGATACCCAAGATCGCTAGTTCCGCAGATGCTGCTCGGGGTGCGAAGCTTCAGGCTGATTTAAGGACCATCGACACGGCATGCATGATGGCACTCGCGAATGGTGGAACGATTACAGCCGGCGACGTAGATGCTCCAGTAACCACATATCTGCAAGCAGTGCCGGTTCCGCCTACGGGAAACTTTACTGCTACTAAAACGACTACTGCCGCCGCAATAACCGGCACTAAATACCAAGTAACCGCAGCAGGTAGGGCAACCATCGATATCGGCGGAACTGACAAAATGGCTGAAGATCTCTAATTATAATATCAAGGCAGTCGCAGGACTGCCTTGATACCTACTTTTTCGGGAGTTAACCCAAATTGTTTGAACTTATCATCTTCCTTCTCGGCCTGGCGGTGGGCAGCTTTCTCAATGTCTGCGTCTACCGCCTGCCGGCCGGGGAGTCGGTTGTCAGCCCGCCCTCGCACTGCCGCGCCTGCGGCGTCCGCCTCGGGCCAGCCGATCTCATCCCCGTCCTCAGCTACATCCTCCGCCGCGGCCGCTGCCGGTCGTGCGGCGCTACCTTCTCCGCCCGCTACGCCCTGGTCGAGCTTGCGACCGGCGCGCTGTTCGTGTGGTGTTTCTTTGTTTTCGGCCTTGGGTCGTCGCTCATTAAAGCCCTTGTCCTGACATCCTTCCTCGTCGTCATCACCCTCATCGACTTCGACCACCAGCTCATCTACGACAAAGTCCTCGTATGGCTTGCCGGAGCCGGTGTCGCGATAAACCTTTCCTTTGCGTACGCGCCGCTGTGGGGCTCGGCGCTTACCCTGCCCGTCGGTCTCCTCGACATGCTCCTCGGCGGCCTCCTCGGCGGCGGCCTGCTGCTGGCCATCGCCGTCATCACCCGCGGCGGCATGGGCGGGGGCGACGTCAAGTTCGCCGCCGCGCTCGGCCTGTGGTTCGGCTGGCAGCACACCCTGCTGGCGCTCTTCCTGTCCTTCCTCGCCGGCGGCCTCGGCGGCGGGGCGCTGCTGCTGCTCAGGCTCAGGAAGCGCAAAGACCTCATCCCCTTCGGGCCGTTCATCGCCGCCGGCGCGTTCGTCACCCTCCTCTACGGCCCGGATATCGTTGCCTGGTACGCGGGCCATTTCCTCAGACGCTGATATTTTCCGTTTCCCCGCGCCGCCCGGCAGGTAGCCGGCGGCTTTTGTCTAATTATATTTAAGATATGCTTATCCTAAATGCCGTTCCCCAGGCCGTTCAGAAGTCCCCAGATGCAAGGCGCACCGGAAGAGCGCGCCGCGCCGCGTACTCGAACGTACGCAAGCAAGCGATCTGAGGAGCAACGACGCAGATGGGGGCTTATCAACGGCCTGTTAAAAAGGAGAGTGCGGACTATGGAACTCATCAACTACATGGAAACCCTCGTCTGGCAGTACCTCCCCGAGCAGCTCGCCAACCACGCCGACATCTGCAACTGCAAGCACTGCCAGTACGACATCGCGGCCTTGGCGCTCAATTTTCTGCCGCCCCGCTACGTCGTCACCGACAAGGGCCAGACGCTGACCAAGGTCAAATCCCTCGACCAGCAGTTCTATGTCGACATCGTCGCCGCGCTCACCAACGCCATCATTCTCGTAAAGGCGCGGCCCCACCACCACCGGGCCGATGAGTAGTGACGCCCATGCGGAACATCCTGCGGTCCCTGTTTGCCCGTCAGACGGATAACGTACTCGGCGTCGACGTCGGCACCAGCGCCGTCAAGATCGTCCAGATCGACCGCCGCAAGGGCCGGCCCCTGCTGAAGGCCGTCGGCGTCGTGGATCTGCCGCCCGGCATTGTGGAGAACGGCGCGTGTCGCGACGTCAAAGCCCTGGCGGCTATTTTGCGTCAGGCCGTGGGCACCAGCGGGGCCAGCATCCGCGACGCGGCGCTGGCCATCGGCGTGCCTGCCCTTTTTGTGCGCGAAATCTCTTTTCCGCCCCTCAGCCCCGATGAACTGCGCGAGGCTGTGAAATGGGACAGCGAAAAATACGTCCCCTTCGCCCCTGGCACATATTACTACGACTACGCCGTCACCGACCGCGCCACGAGCGAGCTTGAGATGCGGGTCATGCTCGCCGCCGCGCCCCGCGAAGCCGTCGACGATCTGGTGGCCGCGGTCAAAGCCGCCGGTCTCCGTCCGGCGGCCATCGACGCCGAGCCCATCGCCATCTACCGCACGCTGCCGGCCGCCGGCAACGCCCTGGTGGTCGACATCGGCGCCGAGCTTTCCCACGCCACCATCTTCCAGGACGGCGCCCCGGTGGTGGCCCGTCCCGTGCCCATCAGCGGCCAGCGGTTCACTGAGGTCATTATGGAAGCGTTCGAACTCGGCCAGACGGAAGCCGAGCGCCTCAAGCAGCGTCAGAAGGGGCTGCTCTTCCGTCCCGGCACTCAGGATGACACGTCCGCCGTCCACCGCCGCTTCGAGCTGCTCGTCACCGAGGCGGCCCGCGAGGCGCAGCGCACCATCGAGTATTACCGCATCCAGAACAAAGAGGCGATCATCGATAAAGCCTTTCTTACCGGCGGCGGCGCCGCCCTGGAGAACATCGTCCACTATTTCTCCGCCCAGCTCGACGTCCCGGTGGTCATCCACGACCCCCTGGCGCCGTTCGACATCGCCGGCAGCTTCGATCCCCAGTATGTCCGCAGCCTCGGCGGCCGCCTTGGCGTGGCCGTCGGCCTCGCGCTGAGGGGAGGGGAAGAATGATCCGCATCAACCTTCTGCCGCTGGCCGAGCGCCAGCCCAAGTGGCGGACCGGCCGGATTTTCGGCGCCCTTATTTTCCTCGTCCTCGGCGTTTTCCTGAGCGTCTGGGGTTATTTCCAGTTCATGCTTGTCCACACCGAGCGCAACCTGGAGGAAGCGAAAAACCGCCACCAGCTCCTGCGCCCGTCCCGCGAGGCCATGCTGGCGGCCAACGCCAAGCAGCAGGGCATCGACGCTAAGGATAACGTGCTCATCGCCCTCACCCGCGAGCGCACATCCTGGTACGCCATCCTCACCCAGCTCGGGGCCAAGACGCCTCCCGAACTGTGGTTCACCGACCTTACGGTCGATAAGGGTCTCCTGAAGCTTACCGGGATGGCCAAGAGCACCCCGGATCTGGCCGCCTTCATGCGCAAGCTGGAGCAGGACGACCTGTTCGCCGAGCCGACATTGGTCAAGGCGGAACGGGACATTACCACCTTTGCGACCAAATTCGAGATCACCCTTAAGATCAAGGGGAGGTAACCGTGGCGATCACGCTGCCAAAAGAGCTCTCCCTAAAACATAAGCTGATGTTGTTCGCTTTCGTCACCGTGCTGGTCGCCGTCGTGGCCTGGTCTTTCGTTTTCCAGCAGCAGCGGCTCCGGCTCGTCGAGCTTGACGGCCGCTACCGCAGCGAGAAGCGGCAGGTGGATGCGATCGAAGCCCATGTGCTCGCCCATCCCGATCCCGCTAAGCACATGGCCGAGCTCGACATCAGGCGGCGGGTCGTAGACCGGGCGCTGCCCGAGACGCCGGGCGTCAGCGACTTCCTCGTCATCGTCGAGAAGGCGGCCCGCGCCAGCGGCGTCCAGATCATGCACATCAAGCCCGCCGCGGTCGTCAGCCGCAACAACTACCAGGAAACGCCGCTCGACATCCTCGTCAGGGGCGACTTTTTCCAGACCGCGGGCTTCCTCAAGCAGCTCGAGGACGCGCCGCGCTTCAACTCCGTCAATTCCCTGGCGATGAATATGAAGCTGGGGGGCGGGCTGGAGACTAAGATGCAGGTGGTAATCTACAGCGTCAAAAAATAACGGCCGTCCAGCAGCGCCCATCTGCGTTGTTGCTCCTCGGATGGCCCACTCGACGTACGCCACCAAGTACGCCTTCGCGGGCCATCCTCCGGTGCGCCTAGCATCTGGGCACTTCTGAACGGCCGTTCGGCAAATTTACGACCAAGGCGATTGCCTTGGTTTTTTGCTGTCTGCCAGGCAGGATATGGCTATTCCTGTTTCGAAATACTACAGTTATAATTTTTTTCTTTACTTTCATCTACTGGGAGGGCTGACTGATGTTCCGTTTCCTGACCGCCGGCGAATCCCACGGGCCGTGCCTGACGGCCGTCATCGAAGGCCTGCCCGCCGGCCTGCCCGTGGACCTGGCCGCCGTGAACCGCGACCTGGCCCGCCGCCAGCAGGGCTACGGCCGGGGCGGCCGCATGCGCATCGAAAAGGATGAGGCCGAGGTGCTGTCCGGCCTGCGCTTCGGGCGCACCCTGGGCAGCCCGCTGACGCTGGCCATAAAGAACCGCGATTGGGCCAACTGGCAGGAACGGATGTCGCCATCCGGCCCGGCGGCGGGGGAGGCGGTCACCGCGCCGCGGCCCGGCCACGCCGACCTGGCGGGTATACAAAAATACGGCCATGACGATATCCGCAACATCCTCGAACGGGCCAGCGCCCGGGAAACGGCGGCCCGCGTCGCCGTGGGCGCCGTCGCCCGTCAGCTCCTGACGGCCCTCGGCGTCACCGTGGCCGCCCACGTCGTCGCCGTCGGCGGCGTGTCCGCAGCCCGCCGCGCATACGCGGCGGGCGATATCGGTACCCTTACCGCGGACTCGCCGCTCTTCTGCGCCGACAAGACGGCCGAAGCGGCGATGATGGCGGCCGTCGACGCGGCCAAGACGCGCGGCGACACCCTTGGCGGCGTATTCGAGGTCGTGGTGTCCGGACTGCCGCCCGGCCTGGGCAGCCATGTACAGTGGGACCGCCGCCTCGACGCGGCGCTCGCCGCGGCCCTGATGTCGATTCCGGCCGTCAAGGGCGTCGAGATAGGGGAGGGGTTCGCCAACGCCGCCCTGCCCGGCAGCCAGGCCCACGACGAGATTTTTTACGACCCCGCCCGCGGTTACTTCCGTAAGACCAACCGGGCCGGAGGCGTGGAAGGCGGCATCTCGACCGGCGAAGACCTTGTGGTCCGGGCGGTGATGAAACCCATCCCGACCCTCATGGCGCCGCTGGCGTCGGTGGACATCGCCACCAAGGCGGCCACCCGCGCCAACACCGAGCGCAGCGACGTCTGCGCCGTGCCTGCCGCCGCGGTGGTGGGCGAAGCGGTTGTGGCCATCGTCCTTGCCGGGGCGGTGCTGGAGAAATTCGGCGGCGACCACCTCGGCGACCTGCTCGCTGCGGTGGAGCAATACCGTCGGCGCCTGGACGGCGGACCGCGATGAAGAACATCGTGCTCATCGGCTTCATGGGGACGGGCAAGAGCTGCACCGGCCGGCTGCTGGCCGGCCGTCTCGGCCGCCCTTTCATCGACGTCGACCGCAAGATTGAACAGGAAAGCGGCCTCGCCATCGGCGAAATCTTCGCCAAGCACGGCGAGGCATACTTCAGAGCCAGGGAAAAGGACGTGATCGCCCGCGTTGCCCGCCACCGGAAAGCCGTTATCGCCACCGGCGGCGGCGTCGTGCTCGATGCGGAAAACATGCAGAGGCTGCGCTCCGGCGGCGTGATAATTTGCCTGACCGCTTCCGTCCAGACCATCCTGGAGCGAACGGGACGGAGGAATACCCGCCCGCTCCTCGCCCGGCCCGATCGCGAGGAGATCGTCGCCCGGATGCTGGCCGAGCGGGCTCCCCTGTACGCCCAGGCCGCTTTCATCCTCGACACGAGCAACATCCCGCCCCGGATGGCGGCGGAGAAAATCATCGCCTTTCTCAGGCAGGAGGGGCATATCTATGGCCGAAGTTAACGTCAGCCTGACCGGCGGCGGGTACGCCATCCATATCGTCCCCGGCGGGCTCGACCTGCTGGGCGACCTTGTCCGCCGCCTCAAACTGGGCGACCGCGCCCTGGCGGTGACGGACGCCAATGTCGCCGATCTTTACGGCGACCGCGCCCTGGCCGCCCTCCGGCGGGCGGGTATGCGCGCCGACCTGGCGGTAATACCGCCGGGGGAGGAATCGAAATCGTTGGCCGTAGCGGAGGGCCTCTACAGCAAGGCGATCGACGGCGGGCTTGACCGCAAATCGCCGATTATCGCCGTCGGCGGCGGAGTCGTGGGCGACCTGGCCGGGTTTGTGGCCGCCACCTACCTTAGAGGCGTGCCCTTCATCCAGGTGCCGACCACCCTTCTAGCGCAGGTCGATTCCAGCGTCGGCGGCAAGGTGGCTGTCAACCATCCCGCCGGCAAGAACCTCATCGGCGCTTTCTATCAGCCGCGCCTGGTGGTAGCCGACACCGCCGTGCTGGCGACCCTGCCGGCCCGCGAACTGGCCTCCGGTCTGGCGGAAGTCGTCAAATACGGCGTCATCGCCGACGCCGCCTTCTTTGCCTGGCTGGACGCCAACAGCGAGGCCATCCTGGCGCGCGAGGCCGGGGTTATCGGCGAGATTGTCCGCCGCTCCTGCGAGATCAAGGCTGCGGTCGTCGAACAGGACGAGAAGGAAAGTCATCTCAGAATGATCCTCAATTTCGGCCACACCATCGGCCACGCTGTCGAAGCGGCCACCGGCTTCGCCCGCTACACCCACGGCGAGGGCGTGGCCATCGGCATGTACGGCGCCGCCCGCCTGAGCAACATCCTCGGCCGTTGCGGGCCGGAGACGGTCGAGAACATTGCCGCCCTCCTCCGGCGCCTCGGTTTGCCGACGGCCGCCCGCGGCTGCCGCGGGGAAGACCTTGCGGCCTATCTGGCCAGAGACAAGAAAAGCGTCGACGGAGCCGTCAACTGGGTGCTGCCCGACGAAATCGGCCGCGTCGCCATCAGCGCCGAAGTGCCGGAGGGTGCGGTCCGCCAGGTGTTGGCGGAAATAACGTAACCGGCTGTCCCTGTAGCCCATCTGCGTAAAAAGTCCGCCAATACGAATACTAGCTCTACGACAACGCGCCGCCTCACGGCCGGCGCGCAGCATGGGGGAGATATAATGCTAGACCGGAGGGTGTTCAGCGACGTTTTGGCCACCGCCTTGCGGCGCGGCGGCGATTTTGCCGACATATTCGTGGAAAACCGGGCCACTACTATGGTGTCCTGCGAAGAGAACAGGATCGAGCGCGTCAAGACAGGCGCCGACTGCGGCGCCGGCGTGCGCGTCATCTCGGGCGACACCACTGCGTACGCCTACACAAATAAGATCACCGCCGACGAGCTCATCAAAGTGGCCGACGTAGCCAGCCGCGCCGCCAAGGTGTCGGCGCGCGACGTCAGCATCGACCTCAAGGCGGTCAGGCCGACGGTCGACCTGGACATCGCCGTCATGCCCGACTCGGTTCCCGTCGACGACAAAGTGGCGGTGGTGTCCGCCGCCGATGCGGCGGCCCGGGAGGTCGACGAGCGGATTAAACAGGTGATAGTGGTATACGGGGACGTTATCCAGGACGTGACCATCGCCAACTCGCTTGGTCGGCTGGTTGAGGACCGCCGGGTGCGGACCCGGCTGTCGGTGAACGCCGTCGCCGCCGATGGCGGACAGATCCAGACCGGGTTCGAAGCCATCGGCGGCACGCAGGGCTTCGAACTGGCGAGACGCGACGCTTGCGAAGCTGTGGCCCGCGAGGCTGCCCGCCGGGCGGTCTCCTCGCTCGAGGCTAAACCCGCTCCCGCCGGCAGGATGCCGGTCGTCATGGCCGGCGTTGCCGGCGGCACCATGGTCCACGAAGCCTGCGGCCATGGTCTGGAAGCCGATCTTGTCCAGAAAGGCCTGTCGGTCTACGCCGGCCGCCGGGGAGAACAGGTGGCCGCCCGCGGCATCACCGTGGTTGACGACGGCACCTTGCCGCACCGTTACGGTACGCTGCGCTTCGACGACGAAGGTTTCCCCGCCCAGAAGACCGTCCTGATCGCCGACGGCGTACTCAAAGGCTTCATGTACGACTACCTGACAGCCGGGCGCGACAAGGTCGACACCACCGGCAACGGGCGGCGCGAATCTTTCGAGCACAAGCCCATCCCCCGCATGCGTAACACCTATATCGCCGCCGGCAAGGAAGACCCGGCCGTCGTCATCGGTTCGGTCAAGAACGGCCTGCTGGTCAAGAAGATGGGCGGCGGCCAGGTCAATACCGTCAACGGCGACTTTGTCTTCGACGTCGCCGAGGGTTACCTCATCAGGGACGGGAAAGTGGCCCACGCCGTACGGGGTGCGACCCTCGCCGGCAACGGACCGGAAGTGCTCCGCCAGATCGACATGGTGGGCAGCGATTTCGGCTTCTCCATCGGCACCTGCGGCAAAGATGGCCAAGGGGCGCCGGTATCGGACGCGCAGCCGACGATACGCATTCCCGAGATCGTCGTCGGCGGCACCGACCACTCCGGCCGTTGATAAGCGAAACTTGGCTCGGGCTTTGGCCCGAGCCTTAGTTGAGCTATCCGCGCCCAGAGGCGCGGGAAAGCATCCATCCGCTTCGTTGTTCCTCGGACGGACGCTCGTCGTACATCCCGCAGTACTGCCTTCGCGTCCGTCCTCCGGTACGCCTTGCATCTGGACGCTTCTGAACGGCCTTTTACTGTCGCCCATTACTTTTAGAGCGGCTTTGGACAAAGCCGCTCTAATCTTTACAAATATTCTGGACTGACCGGTCACTTGTCGGCAGGAGAGTACCGGGCGGGGGCGAATATTATCAAGTGAATTTTCACGGCTGGGGGAGAGAAAACAGTGGCCACTGACAAAAAGAGACTCATCAGGATCGTTGCGGTTGTCGCAATTGTGTTCACAGCAATTATTGCCTTCCGCATTTATACCAACCTTGCTGCGAACAAGGAGCGGGCGGGGCGTGTGACCCAGGGGCGCGCCGTGGCTGTGGTCGTAAGTGCGGTCGGCCGTCACGACATCCAGCCGGTGTTGAGTTTTTCCGCGAACTTGGAGCCGTCCTGGACGGCCGACCTGTCGCCGAAGGTCGATGGCCGGCTTGCCGTGCTGTATGCCGACGAAGGCGACAAGGTGAAGGCGGGGACGGTAGTTGCTACGCTGGATACCGACGAACTGGCGCCGCTGGTCAGCACGGCCGAAGGCACCGTATACGAAAAACGGGCCAACCTTGAACAGGCCGAACTCGACCTGAAACGGGCAATCCCTCTGGCCCAGCAGGGAGCCATCTCCGCCCAGGCCCTCGATACGGCCAGGATCAAACGCGATCTGGCCATCGGCCAGCTCAGGGCCGCCGAAGGCGCATTGACTCAGCTCAGGGCCAGGCTTGGCAACGCCAATATCGTCGCCCCGCGGGACGGCGTCATCACAAAACGCTACCTGCAGGCGGGCTATTACGCCAAAACGGGGTCGCCGGTCGTCAGCCTGGCTGACACAAGCTCGATGCTTGTCAAGGCTTCCGTCGGCGAAGCGGAAATCAGCCAGCTGAAAATCGGTTCGTCCGCCACCGTCAGGGTGACGGCTCTCGGCAACCGAGAGATCGGCGGCAAGGTGACCCGACTTACCCCGGCGGCGTCGCTGCCTATCCGCACATTTACCGCCGAGGTTACCGTGCCAAACGCCGAGGGAGTGCTGTTAGCCGGTATGTTCGCCAGGGTCGAAGTCGCCGGCGATGTGCGAAGAAATGTAGTCGCCGTGCCGGAGAGCGCACTGGTGCTGAGGGAAGATCAGAAAGCCGTCTATGCTGTTTTGGACGATAACAAGGTTCAGCTCAGGATCCTCAAGCTGGGCTATGTCGGCGGCGGCTGGGCCGAGGTGCTCGACGGCCTGAAAGAAGGCGAGCAGATAGTAACGGGAGGACAGAACAAACTCAGGGACGGGGCGACTATCGAGCGGGCCGGTGGGAAAGGAGAATAAACGCTGATGGGTATCTTTACCTTTATCAAGCGGCCTGTTTTTACGACGATGGTTGTCATGCTACTCGTCGTCTTCGGGCTAAACGCCTATCCCAGGCTGGGCATCGACCTCTACCCCGATGTCGACTTCCCGATCGTCACCGTAACGGTAACCTGGACCGGCACATCGCCGGAGGAAATGGAGACCCTCGTAACCAAGCCGATCGAAGACGCCGTCAGTTCGGTGTCGAATATAAAGACCTTGTCATCGGTGACATTAGAAGGTTTTTCGCAGACCACGCTTGAATTCACCTTCGGCACCGACGCCAAAATGATGGCCAACGACGTGCGCGAAAAAGTGGCCGGCATCAGACGAAGACTGCCGGACCAGATCGACGAACCGGCGGTGCAGCGTTACGACATCACCGCTCAGGCCATCATGTATTATGCACTCGCTTCCGATACCCGCCCCCGTGGCGAGATCCGCAAGATCGCCTGGGATATCATCAAGGATGAGCTGCAGCGTCTGGACGACGTCGCCGACGTCAGCGTCTTCGGGGCCCAGGCGCGGGAAATCCACGTATATGTCGACCCCCGCAAGCTGGAAGCTTACAATATCGGCTTCCGGCAGATTTTCGACGTGCTCGACGCCCAGAACATCGATACCCCCGGCGGCCGCCTGCGGGAGAAGGGCACGGAGATAACCATCCGGACCCTTGGGCAGTATAAATCGGTCGACGACGTCAAGAATATCGTCGTCGCCAACCAGGGCCTGCAGACGGTCAGGATCGGCGACATCGCCACCGTCGAGGACGGCTGGGAGGAAGAACGCAACTACGCCCGCACGGGCGGCACGCCCAGCGTTATGATCGCCGTCCAGAAGCAGTCGGGCACCAATACCGTCGCCGTCGCCGACCGGGTTCGCGCCCGGATGGATTTCCTGCAGAAGAACGTTCTGCCGTCCGATATCAAGGTCCTCGTCGCCCGCGACAGTACCCGCTATATCCGCGAAAACGTCCATGACGTCACCATGTCGCTGGTGTTCGGCGGCCTGCTGGCTGTCCTCATCACCTTCCTGTTCCTGCAGAACGCCCGGGCGACCATCATCGGCGCCATCGCCATCCCTACCTCGATAATCGCCACCTTCTTCCTTATGAAATCAATGGGCTTCACCCTTAACAACATGTCCCTCATGGGGCTCAGCCTCGCTGTCGGCATCCTCATCGACGACGCCATCGTCGTCATCGAGAACATCTACCGGCACCTTGAGCATGGTCAGTCGCCCCTCGAGGCGGCCCGCGACGGCACAATCGAGATATCCCTCGCCGTGCTGGCCACCACCTTCTGTATCCTGGCAGTTTTCGTGCCGGTCGGCAATATGGGCGAGATCATCGGCCAGTTCTTCAAACAATTCGGTCTCACGGTCGCGTTTGCCGTCGCCTTTTCGCTGTTCGTGGCCTTTACCCTTACCCCGATGCTCTCTGCCTACTGGCTGAAAATAACGCCTATGGACCGGGCGGCCCTGCACGGGCCCGTCAAATGGGTGCAAAAGGTGCTGGATGTCTGGGAGGGCTGGTTCCTTCGGTTCCGCGATCTTTACCAGCAAACCCTGCGTTGGGCTCTGCAGCGGCCGAAAAAGCTGGTCGCCGTGGCTATCCTGTCGCTGTTCATCAACGTTTTACTTGTTCCGTTGCTAGGCTTTGAGTTTTCCCCGACGTACGATTCGGGGGAATTCAACATCGCCATGGAGGCGCCGGCCGGAACCTCCATCGAAAAGATGAAGGAGCTTGTCGCGCCCATCGAAAAGGAAGTGCTCGCCATTCCCGGCCTGGAAACAGCCTTTATCAACATCGGCTCGGCGCGAAACCCGGTGTACAAAGGCTTTATCGGCGTGCGGCTTGTGCCTTCCGATCAGCGCGATAAGTCGATGATGCAGATAATGGACGAACTTAGGGTCAAGTTCCGCAAAGTACAGGGACTCAAAGTGGCGGTAAACAACGCATCCGGCGTTGGTCGCGGCGACCCGCGCCCCATCCAGATCGCCTTCCGCGGGCCCGACCTTGAAGTGCTGCGGTCGCTCGGCGGCCAACTGGCCGACGAACTCCGCAAAATCCCCGGCACCACCGACGTCGACGTCTCCAGCGCCCAGTCCGAGCCGCAGGTACAGATCCGCCTCGACCCGGCCCGTATGGGTCAACTCGGCGTGGATGCCACCGCCATCGGCAATGTCATCCAGATCGCTTTCCAGGGAGTCGTGCAGAAAAACCAGTTTAGTGTCGCCGACAAAGCTTACAACATCCGGGTCCAGATGCCGGAGCAGCACCGTCGGAGCATCGACGACGTGGCCAACCTCCGCGTCAGCAGCAAAAACGGCACCTTTGTCCGTCTTGGCGATATCGCCGAGGTCAAGTTCAGCGCCGGTCCCACGCAGATCGACCGCGAAGGCAGGCAGCGGCAGCTTATCGTTTACGGCAACGCTGTTGGCATATCCACCGGCGAAGTAATAGCCAAAGCCATGAACAACATCATTCCCAACATGAACCTGCCCTTCGGCTATACCTATCGCCTGGTGGGTCAGGCCCAGACGATGAAGGATTCTTACGCTGAAATAGGCAAAGCCCTTGCGCTCGGCATCGTGCTCATCTACATGGTGCTGGCCGCGCAATTTGAAAGCTTTGTCCACCCGCTGACCATCATGCTGTCCTTGCCTTTCTCGCTCGTCGGGGCGGTGCTTGGACTGCTGCTGGGCGCCAAGACCATCAACATCATGTCGATGATCGGCCTCATAATGCTGATGGGCCTGGTCACAAAAAACGCCATCCTCCTTGTCGACTACACAAACCAGCTAAGGGCAAAAGACATGACCATCAAGGAGGCGCTTATCGAGGCGGGTACGGTCAGGCTTCGCCCCATCCTCATGACCACATTCGCCATGATCCTCGGCATGCTGCCGGTCGCCCTCGGCTGGGGCGCCGGCGCCGAACTCCGTTCTTCGATGGGCGTAGTGCTTGTCGGCGGCCTCATCACCTCGACCTTCCTCACCCTGATTATCGTCCCGCTCGTTTATCTCCTTGTCGACACCTTCCAAAGCTGGTGGCGGAACAACACCTTCGAGCAAAAACTCGCCGCCTTCATTGATGCCTGCGAGTACCCCTTCCGCTGGGTGGCCGGCAAAGTCCGCACCCGCACACCGTCCCGATGAGCGAAAACGGCCCGAACATCATGTTCGGGCCGTTTCTTTTGCGGCAGCGTAGCACAAGTTGGAATAATGGTACTGGATTCCATTTAATCCACATAATAGTGTATTGTATCGGCTGCCTATAATTACCGGGGCAGGAGAGCGGCGCCGCCGGAGGAGAATGCCGGCCGGCCCCAGAACAGTATTCTAAACAGTAGGCGATAATGATCATAAACAAACTATTATACCCGGCAAAGCAAAAGTGATGTGCTGAGCGGCTTGTCGTTATCGCAAAATTCTGCTACGCTTAAAATGTAAAAAACATCACGTACTTTTTTTCCCGTAGTATCAGGAGCAAAAAGTGAGCATTAGTTGATCCTGATGCCTCATTTTTTTGTGTGGGTCGGCAGCCTCGATGCGGACATGTTCTGTGAGGGAGGTGATACTGTTGTTCATAGTTACGATTGATCAGGACAAGTGTGTTGGCTGTAGCGAATGTGTCGCCACTTGCCCGGCCAAGATCCTGTCGCTGGTCGACGGCAAAGCCGAAGTGACCGGCGAAGAATGTATGGGTTGCCAAAGCTGCATGATGATTTGCCCGACCGAGGCCATCGTCGTCCAGGAGTATTAAAGGCCCTAAAAATGCGGAGGTGAAGAGTATGGCTCAATCCAAGACCCCATTGTTGGATGATCTCGAAAAAGGCGCGTGGCCCAGTTTCGTAACCGAAATGAAGAAAGCCGCCGCCACGAAAGCCAATTCCCAAGACCTGCTCGATCAGCTGGAACTGTCCTATAAGGACAAAACCGGCTACTGGAAACACGGCGGCATCGTCGGTGTTAAAGGTTACGGCGGCGGCGTCATCGGCCGTTATTCCGCCAAGCCCGAGCAATTCCCCAACGTCAAGGAATTCCACACCGTCCGCGTCAACATGGTACCCGGCTTCTTCTACACCACCAAAGCCCTGCGCGGCCTCTGCGAGACCTGGGATAAATTCGGCAGCGGCCTGACCAACATGCACGGCTCTACCGGCGACCTTGTCCTCCTGGGCACCACCACCGAGAATCTGCAACCCTGCTTCGACGAACTGAGCGAAAAGGGCTGGGACCTCGGCGGCTCCGGCGGCGGTCTCCGCACTCCGAGCGGCTGCGTCGGCATGGCCCGTTGCGAATTCGCCTGCATGGACAGCATGGACTTCATTCAGGAAGTCACCCGTCACTTCCAGGATGCCATCCATCGTCCGGCCTGGCCGTATAAGTTCAAGATCAAATGTTCGGCCTGCGCCAACGACTGCGCAGCCGCCACCGCCCGTTCCGACTTCGCTGTTATCGGCACCTGGCGCGACACCCTCAAGATCGACCAGAAAGCCGTCAGCGAGTACGCCAAAGGCGGTTTCGACATCCAGCAGCTCGTCGTCGGCAAGTGCCCGACCAAAGCCCTCGAATTCAACGGCACCGAGCTTAAATTCGACGCCGAAAACTGCGTCCGCTGCATGAACTGTATCGACATGATGCCCAAAGCCATCAAGCCGGGCAAGGACCGCGGCGCCGCCATCCTCATCGGCGGCAAGGCTCCTGTCGTCAAGTCCGCCTTCATCGGCTGGGTGCTCGTACCGTTTATGAAAGTCGACGCCCCCTACACCGAGATTTTCGACCTCATCAGCAGGATCACCGAATACTTCGACGAGCACGCCAAGGCCCGCGAGCGTATCGGCGAACTCATCTACCGCATCGGCATGGGCAACTTCCTCAAGGGCATCGGCCTGACGCCCCAGCCGCAGATGGTTTCCGCACCGCGCGCCAACCCATACATCTTCTGGCAGGATGAGGAGGTAGTGAAGCATGGCTAAAACCGATTTCGGCCCTCCCGATTATAGGACGATGATCCCGCCGGTCATCGCCAACAACTACGGGAAATGGTCTTACCACGAAATTCCCCAGCCCGGCGTCCTCAAGCACGTCAGCGAAACCGGCGACATTCTCTACTCGGTCCGCATCGCGTCGGCCCGCCTCATCAGCACCGAGTGGATCAAAGAACTGTGCGACATCGCCGAAAAGTACTGCGGCGGCTATCTCCGCTTCACCACCCGCCACAACGTAGAATTCCTCGTCTCCGACGAGAAGCAGCTCCAGCCCCTGCTCGCCGACCTGAAAGGCCGCGGTTATCTCGTGGGCGGCACCGGCAACGCCATCTCCAACGTCGTTCACACCCAGGGCTGGATTCACTGCCACACCCCGGCAACCGACGCCTCCGGTCTGGTCAAGGCCATGATGGACGAACTCCACGGCTACTTCACCACCATGAAGCTCCCCGCCCGCGTTCGCCTGGCCGTAGCCTGCTGCGTAAACATGTGCGGCGCCTGCCACTGCTCGGACATCGCCATCGTCGGCATCCACCGCACCATTCCCCGCATCAACCACGAAGGCGTCGCCAAGGCCTGCGAGATCCCCTCGGTCATCGGCGCCTGCCCGACCGGCGCTATCCGCCCCAACCCCAAACTCAAGAGCGTCGAAGTCATTAAAGAAAAATGCATGTTCTGCGGCAACTGCTACACCATGTGCCCGTCCATGGAAATTCAGGACCCTGCCAACGACGGCGTCTCCATCTGGGTAGGCGGCAAGGTGTCCAACGCCCGCACCGCCCCGAAATTCTCCCGCCTCGCCATCCCGTTCCTGCCCAATAACCCGCCCCGTTGGCCGGAAGTTACCGACGCCGTCAAGCATCTGGTTGAAGTGTACGCCAAGAATGCCCGCGCCGGCGAACGGATGGGCGAATGGATCGACCGCATCGGCTGGGAGCGCTTCTTCAAACTCACCGACATCCCCTTCACCGAAAAACACATCGACGACTTCACCTTTGCACCGACCACCTTCCGTTCCACCAGCCAGTTCCGACTCTAAAAACGCGCGGCGAGGCTGTCTAGAAAACTCCAGATGCAAGGCGCACCGGAAGAGCGCGCCGCGACGCGTACACGAACGTACGCTAGCAAGCGCTCTGAGGAGCAACGCCGCAGATGGACTTTCTAGCCAGCCTCAAGCCCCGCTGGAGGTTAAAGTATGCTCTACTTCGTCGGACAGGTGCTCCCCTACATCGCGGGCGCTATCTTCCTGATCGGCGTAACCTACCGGGTGGCGGGCTGGCTGAAAGTGCCCGTTCCCTTCCAACTTACCCTCTTCCCGGCGCCCACCGGCGGTGCTGGCCGCGTCGCGGCCGTGGGAACTGAATTGCTTCTCTTCAAGAGTCTCTACAAAAACGACAAAAACCTCTGGCTGTGGGCCTGGATCCTTCACGTTTCGCTGGCAATGGTCATTGGCGGTCATATTGTCGGGATCTACTTCCTAATGAACCAGTTCACCCTCATCGGGCTTTCGTCCTCAGCCAGCCAGGCCCTGTCCGCCTTCCTCGGCACCGTTTCCGGGATAGCCCTTCTGGTGGCCCTCATCGTTCTCTTTTATCGGCGTCTCGCCAATCCCGAAGTCAAAAAACTTTCCGACCCGGCCGACTATATTGACCTCTTGTTCGTGCTTGTCGTCGCCCTCACCGGCAACCATATGCGTCTGCCTGGCGTACATGTAGACCTGCCGGCCGTCAAGGCGTTTATGGGCAACCTGCTGACTTTCAGCCCCACGCCCATCCCTGACGACCCCATCTTTATCGCCCACTTCACCGCCGTAATGCTCTTCATGATCTACTTCCCCTTCTCCAAGATGCTTCATTTTGCCGGCTTCCTTGTCAACCGGGCCATGCTCGTGGAAGCCGCGCCGGTATATCCCACGCCGGCCGGCACGCCGCTTCGCTCCCCCTTTGCGGGCGCCAAGGCCCCGGTTGCCGACTCCGGCCAAGCCAAGGGGGTGCAGGCATGAAAATTCCTTTGCATATGGCCAAGGAAAAAGATCTTCAGTCGGCCGGCCTGAGAGCCGTACCGGAAGGAGAACAACAGCAGGCGCTGCTGAAAGGTATCGATGAATACCGCCAATGGGCCAGATCGCTCATGGTCATGCTCGAAACCTGCACAAAATGCGGCGCGTGCGCCAATGCCTGCCACAGCTATCTGGGCACCGGCGACTTCAACAACATCCCCGCCGCCCGGGCCGACCTCTTCCGCAAAATCTACAAACGCTACTTCACCTGGACGGGCAAGACCATCGGCCGCTACATCGGCGCCGAAGACTACGACGCCGAGACACTCGCCAAGTGGGTAACCTACTTCTACCAGTGCAACGAATGCCGGCGCTGTGCCGTCTACTGCCCCTTCGGCATCGACACCGCCGAGATCACCATCGCCGCTCGCAGCATCATGACGGCAATCGGCGTCGTGCCCCGCTTCATGACCGGCGTCGCGGCCAACATGATCAAGACCGGCAACAACATGGGCATCCCCAAGCCGGCCATCATCGATTGCTGCGAGTTCATGGAAGACGAGATGAAGGAAGAGACGGGCCTCGAGATCAAGATAACTGTCGATAAACCCGACTCCGACATCCTTTACATCCCTTCCTCCGCGGACTTCTTCTCCAATGTCGACACCATGATCGGCGTGGCCAAGTTCTTCCACGCCATCGGCGCCAACTGGACCGTTCCCTCCACCGTCCTCGAAGCGGCCAACTTCGGCCTCCTCTTCAGCAACGAAGCCATGAAGGAACAGAACCAACGGATGCGCGACGCCGCCAAAATGGTTGGCGCCAAGCTCGTCGTCCAGGGCGAATGCGGCCACGGCTGGCGCGCCGCCAAGATGTACACCGAAGGCTCAAATGGTCCCGCTCCCTTTGGCATCGTCCATATCCTCGACTACGCTTACCAGCACCTGGGCAAACTCAAATTCGAAAAGCTGCCCTGGCGCGTAACCCTCCACGACCCCTGCAACTATGCCCGGGCCGGCGACATCATCGAGCAGCCGCGGGAAATCCTCAAAGCCTGTGTGACCGAATTCGTCGAAATGACGCCCAACCGCGAGCGCAACTTCTGCTGCGGCGGCGGCTCCGGCATCCTCATGGACGAGATGATGGACATCCGCATGCAACTGGGCAAGAAAAAGGCCGAACAGGTCAAGGAACTTCTGCCCCTCGATTATTTCGCCACCCCGTGCTCCATCTGCAAGGCCCAACTGCCTCACGTGATGAAACACTACGGTATGGAAGATCTCAAGATGGGCGGCGTCATGGACGTTGTCGGCAAGGCTATCGTCCTGGCATAAATCGAACCAAACGACTCATATAATCATAAGGAGGTAGAATCATGTCTAACATTGACGTAAAAGGCAAACAAGTCGAAGTTGATGAAGACGGTTTCCTGGTAGATCCCGACGTTTGGAATCAGGACATCGTCGAGGTTTTCGCCAAACTCGAAGACGTAACCGAACTGACCGAAGACCACTGGAAGGTTATCAACTACCTGCGCGACTACTACAAACAGTTCGGTATCGCGCCGATGATCCGCAAGCTCTGCAAGGACACCGGCTTCAGCCTCAAGCAGATTTACGACATGTTCCCGTCGGGCCCGGCCAAGGGCGCCTGCAAACTGGCCGGCCTGCCCAAACCGACCGGCTGCGTTTAAAAAATCAACAGTTTCCACGCCGCCTGTGGCTCACCACAGGTGGCGTGGCCTTTTCCCGGCAATTTATAACACTTATTTATACCACCATCAAAAATTTTTATCCGCGCTCGTTAGGGGATTCACAAGGTTGCCGGCGAAGAGATATAAGGTAAGATTGTTGCGGCATAAGCGGTTAAATGGGGGTGATTGGTCGGAAATAGACGAAATTTTCAGTACCACCCTATGATTCCGTAGGATTTATTCTAAAGGAGGAATATTTTCATGGCAGGTGCTCCTCAATCAGCCCTTCCCTGGTACGAGCGGGAAGATACCTGGGCAATCATCATCGGTTTGGGTCTTACATTCCTTATCTCCGTCGCTTTCTTCATCGGCGCTGCCGGTTTCTTCAAGACGATGGCCGTTGGTGTATCCACCTGGACGGACGCAGGCAAGATGTTCGCTTCGCTGCCCGCGAAAGTACCTGGATTTCTCTACCTGTTCGTCTTCTTTCTCGTAGCTTTCTCCATCGCCGCCAAGACGATGAAGATCAACCTCAACCACTACATCCCCGGTTTTATTGTTCTGTTCCTTATCTCCGTGGCTATCACCGCCCTCGGCGCCAACAAAACCCTGAAATACTGGCAGCTTGAGACCCCGCTGCTGGCCCTGCTGTTTGGCATGATCGTCAGTAACACCATGACGCTGCCCAAGTGGTTCCAGTCGGCCCTCAAGACCGAGTTCTACGTCAAAACCGGTATCGTCCTCATGGGCGCAACCCTGCCGTTCACCATCATCATGCAGGCTGGCCCCATGGCGATGGCGCAGGCCACCATCGTGGCGGCCGTCACCTTCTTCAGCATCTTCTTCGCCGCCACCAAGCTGTTCGGCCTCGACCCGCGCTTCGGCGCCTGCCTCGGCGCCGGCGGCTCGATCTGCGGCGTGTCCGGCTCGATCGCCATCGGCGGCGCCTGCCGTGCCGAGAAAGAGCACGTATCGGTCGCAATTTCCCTCGTTATCGTCTGGGCAGTCGTCATGGTCATCCTGCTGCCCATCTGGTGTAAAGCCCTCGGCATGGCCCCCGGGCCGGCCGGCGCCTGGATAGGCACCTCCGAGTTTGCTGACGCCGCCGGCTTCGCCGCCGCCGCCGCCATGGGCGACGAGCGCGCCATCAAGACCTTCACCCTCATGAAGGTCGTCGGCCGCGATATGTTCGTCGGCATCTGGGCCCTCCTGGTCGCCTGGCTGTCCGTCACCGTTTGGGAGAAGAAGGAAGGCAACGGCAACGGCTCCGAGCGCGTCGACATCGGCGAGATCTGGCGCCGCTTCCCCAAATTCGTCATCGGCTTCTTCATCGCCTCCATCTTCACCACCATCCTCATCGCTTCCGTCGCCCCCAAAGTTGGCTCCGCGTACTCCAAGGACGCTCTTGGCCCGATCAAGACGCTCCGCGGCTGGACCTTCACCTGGACCTTCCTGTCGATCGGCTTCACCACTCGCTTCCGCGAGCTGACCTCCACCGGCTGGAAGCCCTTCGCAGCCTTCACCATCGGCGTACTCATCAACGTGCCGCTGGGCTACTGGCTGTCGAACGTGGTGTTCCTCGACTACTGGCTGAGCGTCAAGTAACATCAACTGCAAAAAGGCCCGGCAAATGCTTGCCGGGCCTTTTACGTAGTAGCCGAACCGCCTTTATGGTATACTTTTAAACGGAGGCGATAACATGAGCGAAACCTACAGGCCGGTGGTTAACCACCTAACCCGCATCATCCTCAAACTCATCGAAGAGCCGGTGCCCTACGACCTTGTGGCGCCATCGGAACAGAATCCTCCCACGGCGGCTGGTGTCCGCAACTTCGGCGAACGTCTTGCGCGGCGCACCGCAAGGGTGGCGGCGATGATGGACGCCCTTGCGGCCCGCGGCTTCACCTTCAAATTAGAGAAAGACCGCGTCTTCGCCGACTCCACCGAGATGGAGGCCCAGGATGCGAAGAGATACCTATTGACGCAAGGCTTCGAAGACACCGAGTTTCAGGTGCTGCTGGAATACGCCCGCAAATGGGACACGCTCTAGTACCGGCGGTTTAGAAGACTCATCTGCGGCGTTGCTCCTCGGCTGTCATCCTCAGCGTACGTTCGTGTACGCTTCCGGTGCCAGCCTCCGGTGCGCCTTGCATATGAGCCTTTTAATTCCGCCTTAGCTTTTGGAAGTAGGAGGGTAAAAACCCATGCCCCAAACCTGGAACGTCCCCCGCGTGGTCATCGGCGCCCCGCACGGCCACTCCGGCAAGACGACCATCAGCATCGGCCTGGTGGGTGCCCTTCGCGAACAGGGCTACGCCGTCCAGCCGTTCAAAAAAGGTCCCGATTACATCGATCCCAGCTGGCTCGGCTACGCCGCCGGCCGGCCCTGCCGCAACCTCGACTGTTACTGGATGGACGACGACCAGATTAGGACCACTCTCCGTCGAGGAGCGGAAGGGGCCGATATAGCCCTCATCGAGGGCGCCATGGGCCTGTTTGACGGTGTCGACCTCAAGGGCACCGGCAGCACCGCCCAGATTGCCCGTATCACCAAGTCGCCCGTCATCCTCGTCGTCGACGTTACCCGCACCACCCGCAGCATCGCGCCCCTGGTGCTTGGCTTTATGAACTTCGAGACTGACGTGACCATCGCCGGCGTCATATTCAACAAAGTTGCCAGACCGCGCCACGAAAGCATGCTCAGGGCCGCCATCAAAGAATACTGCGGCATCCCCGTGCTGGGAGCGGTACCCAAGAACGCTTACAGCGTCTTCCCCGAGCGCCACCTTGGCCTTGTCCCGGTCGCCGAGCACGCCGCGGTGAGCGAAGCGGTCGCCGGCAACGTCGCGGTCGCCGCCCGCCACCTCGACCTGGCAGGCATCGTCGCCGTCGCTTCCCAGGCGCCGCCTCTTGCGGTCGCCGCTGCCGGCATGGATGCCCGGCCGCAGGTCGCGGCCAGGATCGGCGTTATCCACGACCAGTCCTTCACCTTCTACTACCCGGAAAATATAGAAGCCCTGGCTGCCGCCGGGGCTGAGCTCGTATACATCAACAGTATGGCCGACACTGCGCTGCCGGCGATCGACGGCCTTTACATCGGCGGCGGTTTCCCCGAGGTCTTCGGCGAAGCCATCGCCGCCAATGCCGGTCTCCGCCGGGCTATCGCCCGCGCGGCCGAGGCGGGGCTGCCCATCTACGCCGAATGCGGCGGTCTCATGTACCTGGGCCGCGAAATCGTCTGGGAGGGGCGCGCCTATCCGATGTGCGGCGTGCTGCCGTTCTCCGTCGTCGTCGAGAAAGGGCCCCAGGGGCACGGCTACACAATGATGCGCAGTCTGGAAGGCAACCCGTTCTTCGCCGCCGGGGCCGAGGTAAAAGGCCACGAATTCCATCACTCGCGCCTCACCGCCGCCGACCCGGGTCTCAACTACACATATGAGGTCGTCCGCGGGCATGGCATTGACGGCTGCCGCGACGGCATCCTCTATAAGAACACCTTCGCCACCTACAACCATATTCACGCCGTCGCCAACCCGGAGTGGGCGCCCAGATTCGTGGCCCTGGCCGCGAACTGGAGGAAGGCCGGCGCTTAGGCCAAATGCCAGCCCGATATCGTCAGATTCTTGAACCCGAAGTAGCTGTGCAGCACTATCCGCAAAGGCTGATCAGGCAGCTCGTACGGCACAAAAACGGTTACCCCGTCGATAGAGCGCTGCTCATAGTACTCGCGGTCATACGGCGGTTCGCCGAAACGCACGGCGGGGCAATCCCGCATATGGATGCAGCAGGTCCCGACAGCCGGCGGAATGTCGAGATAGATGGGCTTGTTCTGTTCGCGGATATAAGCGGCGGCGTCGGAGTTGATTGTCAGCATGGGCGGTCCTCCATTTACATTCGGCTTACCTGGAAAGCGGATTACCGGAGTATAATTCGCGGCCGGCGTTCCTTTTCCCTTCCCCATATATTATGTACACTATTGGGCGCGACTGGCGGCGGTGACCGGCTACATAACGAGAAACGGCATCAAGCAGCTTCCTTTTTCTGTGAAATGCCTGGTTTGGTTGCCGGAAGGGAAGGAGGATGCACAGAAATACAACATCTTGGAAAAGCCGGCGACGGAGCTGGCTCGTTTTTTTCACCATATAAAATTATGGTAAATTTTTATCGATTTTTCCAATAATCAAGCAGGAATCACTTATGTCATGTCGAAATTTAGTTAGCAATCAAAGAATTGACAATTTTATATTATGCAGACAGTGGAATGCGATGATGTGTAAAAAACTATGTGGTCACTTATTTTACACTGAGCTAGTAGTGAACCCCCCCGGACTGTGAAGGTTTGGCGGGGTTCTTTTAATTTGTGCGAACGGAGGTGACGGCTATTAAGCAGATACCGCTCGTCCAAGCCACCGGCAGCATGATTCTGGCCGCCGACGTCATCAACGGCCACGACCAGGTTCTCGTCACGGCCGGCACGCCGCTCCGCAAGGATATCGTCGCCCTGCTCGGCAAGCACGGCGTCAATACTATTCGTGTTAAAGCTACCGAATCGCCCAACAAGGAGCTTTCCGCCGTCCCGAACCTCATCAGCGCAGCCACAAGGCTCAGCATGATCCAGGCCATGCAGAGCGCCTTTCGCAACCGGGGAGGCATCGCCGCCCACCTTCCGCACCTGCGGGAGTGCATCCACAAAGTCATCGAGGAACTGTCGGGACATTGCAACCTCTTGCTATATCTGTCCGATATCAGACAGAAAAGCGACTACCTTTACGGGCACTGCGTCGATGTCGGCGTATTTGCCGTCGCCTTCGGCATGGCTATGGGGCTCTCCCGCGACGAGATATACATCCTCGGTATCGGCGGGCTGCTCCACGACTACGGCAAGAACTGCATCCCCAACGGAATCCTCGAAAAGAACGGCCCCCTGACCCCGGACGAGTTCGAACAGGTCAAGAAACACACCGCGTTCGGCTATAACGTCCTGCGGGCCGAGACCAAGGTCGACTGCCGCATCGCTCTGATGGCCCTCCAGCATCATGAGCGCCCGGACGGGCGAGGCTATCCATGGGGTATCGGCGGGGACAAAATCCATCCCCTCGCCAGCATCGTCGCCGTCGCCGACGTCTACGACGCACTTGTCACCGACCGGGTCTACCGGCCCCGCATCCCCGCCCACGAAGCCATCAGCATCATCAACGCCGGTGCGGGCACCCAGTTCGACAGCCGGGTCGTTGACGCCGTCAATAAGATTGTCGTCCCCTATTATATCGGCAGCGCGGTGAAATTCAACAACGGCTCTGCCGGGGCGGTACTCAGGATAAACAGCCAGGAGCCGGCCCGGCCGGTTGTCTGGACGCGGGAAGGCATCGTCAATCTCCTTCACGAACGAACCCTGCAGATTGTTGCTGTGGTATAGCAGCCGCCGGAGGACAAAAGCCCCGGCGGTTTTTGCATTTGCCGTCCGTTGAAAATGCATTAATATACATAGCCCAGCTAAGGCAGGACAAGAACGGCAAATTTTTTGCGCCGGCCGCCGGCAAGCTGTCCGAAATCGTAAACATAACGCGTAACAATGAATAGGATATAGTGACCGACTACGCTTCAGTGGAGGTGGTACTAGAGTGGAATTGCAGGATTTCCACCTCGCGCCCTGCCAGGGGGCCGAATTCAGCGATGTGCTGTCGCTGATCCAGTTGCAGAACTCCTATATTAATAAAATATACAAACTGATCTATCTTTTGAACAATGACCTGGCAGTGGCCACCAGCAGCGAGTTTCAGGAATTCAGTGTCCACTTCAATACTTTCGCCCAGCGCCAGGCAAGCAGCGAAGGCTTCGGCCAGGCCATCGACGCCGTTAAGGTATATCATTACGTGCTGCTCGAAAAACTCCTAGACAGCCAGGTTCTGGCAGCCGCCGAACAACTCGAGATGGCCGCCGGACACCTTGATTTGATTGCCCGCAACCCCAAGCTAAGAATCAACCCGCAGGTGCTGCTTCTCAATCAGAGCATCAGCCTGCTGGAGGAAAACCAGCTCAAAATAATGGAAAATCTCGAAGCCCTGTTGATCGGATCCCGCCAGAAGCATCTGCAGAACTGACAACGGCCACAAATGGGCTTGAGACATTAGGCGGGATATGGTAGAATATAGCTCGAAAGCGTGTCATGAAGACATAGAATTCCGCACTGGAATAGCTATGTCTTTTTTATTGGCACTGGCAGGAGGTATTTTAGTGACAACCGAGGAAAAAGTAAGCCTGCTGGAAGAAATGCTCGGCCGTCTGGGAAGCGTGGCGGTTGCCTTTTCCGGCGGCGTCGACAGCACATTCCTGGCGGCGGCGGCTAAAAGAGCGCTGGGCGGGAAGGTGATCCTCGTAACAGCCCGGTCGGCCACCTCTTCGGCCGCAGAGCTAAACGACGCTGCCGCCTTCGCGAACGCTCTCGGCATCAGGCACAGCTGGCTGGACAGCGCCGAATTGTCCGACCAGGCCTTTACCGCCAACGACCGCGAGCGCTGTTATTACTGCAAAAAAAGCCGCTTCGCCGCCTTGGCGGCGTGGGCGAAGGACAACGGTATCGCCTGGGTGGCCGAGGGAACGAACGCCGACGACAGCGGCGACTATCGTCCGGGCATGAAAGCCGTCGCCGAACTGCCCGCGGTCGTCAGCCCGCTGCTCGACGCAGGGCTCACGAAAGACGAAATCCGGGCCGTGTCCCGCCTCTGGGGGCTGCCTACCTGGGACAAGCCCAGCGCCGCCTGCCTCGTCTCCCGCCTTGCCTACGGCCTGCCGGTAACAGAGGAGCGGCTCCGCCAGGTGGAAGCGGCCGAACTCGCCGTGCGGCGCCTGGTCGACGGTCAGGTGCGGGTCCGCCACCACGGCGATCTGGCTCGCATAGAAGTCGCCTCCGCGGCCTTCGCCGTCCTGGCCGCCCCCGACAATGCCGCCGCCGTCACCGCGGCCATCAAGGCCCTTGGCTTTACCTTCGTGGCCCTCGACCTTGCCGGCTATCGCACCGGAAGCATGAACGAAACGCTTAACCTTGATGAGGTGTAACATGGACAACAAAACGGTCGCAGCCATACTCGCCGATTTTCGGGACGGCCGGCTTTCGATGGAGGCAGCCCTCGAAAAGTTTAAAGACCTCCCTTACGAAGATCTCGACTTCGTGAAAATTGACCACCACCGCATGCTTCGTCAGGGCTTCCCGGAAGTTGTCTTCGCCCAGGGCAAGACACCCGGTCAGGTCGCCGCCATCGTCGAGCGCCTGGCGCAGGTCAACGGCAACGTCATCGCCAGCCGGGCCACCCCCGAAATGTACGAGGCGACCCGCGCCCTTGTGCCTGCCGCCTGCTACCACGAGCTCGCCCGCATGATCGTTGTCCGCCAGGAGGAAGTCGTCGTCGACGAGGACCGGGTTATACTCGTCATGACCGCCGGCACCAGCGACATCCCCGTCGCCGAGGAAGCGGCCCTCACCGCCGAGATAATGGGCAACAAAGTTACCCGCGTATTCGACGTCGGTGTAGCCGGCATCCACAGGCTGCTTGCCCAGCGCCAGACCATCGAGAAGGCCAACGTCATAATCGTCGTCGCCGGCATGGAGGGAGCGCTGGCCAGCGTAGTCGGCGGCATGGTCGCCAAGCCGGTCATCGCCGTGCCTACCAGTGTCGGCTACGGCGCCAACTTCGGCGGCATCGCCGCCCTCCTCGCCATGCTCAACAGCTGCGCCGCCGGCGTGGCCGTCGTCAATATCGACAACGGCTTCGGCGCCGGACGACTCGCCAGTATCATCAACAAAATGAGGTGACACCGTGCGTACCCTATACCTTGACTGTTTCAGCGGCATCAGCGGCAACATGTTTCTCGGCGCCCTCCTCGACCTCGGCCTGCCGGAAGATTACCTGCGCCGGGAATTAGCCAAGCTGCCCGTCTCAGGCTACGAACTCGTCATAAAGAAGGTCGAAAAACAAGGCATCGCCGCCACCTATCTCGACGTCAAGACCGGCTTCTTCGAGCAGCGCCGGCACCGCCACCTGCCTGACATCAACGCCATCATCGACGACTCCGACCTTCCCGGCGCCGTCAAGGAAGGCGCGAAAAAAGTTTTCCTGCGCCTGGCCGAAGCGGAAGCCAAGGTTCACGGCACCACCGTCGATAAAGTCCACTTCCACGAAGTTGGCGCCGTCGACACCATCGTCGACATCGTCGGCAGCGTTCTCGGCCTTAACTGGCTGGGTATCGAACGCGTCTACACCTCCAAACTCAGGACAGGCAGCGGCTTCGTCAAATGCAGCCACGGCCGTATGCCCGTCCCCGCTCCGGCCACCGCCGAACTTCTCCACGGCATCGCGTGGGAACATGGCGACATCGCCAAAGAACTCGTCACTCCCACCGGCGCCGCGCTCGTGGCCGAATTCTCGGCAGGCAGCGGCGGGGTGCCGGACGGGTTCGTCAGCGATGCCATCGGCTACGGCGCCGGCTCGTGGGATCTCGAAGCGCCTAATGTCGTCAGGGCATTGCTCGGCAAGTTGGCTGTCGCGCAGGAGCAGGCCGAATACTTCGTTATCGAGGCCAACATCGACGACCTAAATCCCCAGTTATACCCCCATGTCATGGACCGGCTCTTCGCCGCCGGAGCCCGCGACGTCTGGCTGACACCCATAATAATGAAGAAAGGCCGGTCGGCCACAACACTGTCCGTCCTCGCCGACAGTACCGTCTTCCCGGCCGCCGCCGCCCTCATCCTCGCCGAAACCACCACCATCGGCATGCGCTACTATCCGGTCAGCCGTCTGGAAGCCGAACGGCAGATGGTTGCCGTGGAAACTCCCTGGGGACAGGTGCGGGTCAAGATAGGCGCGGTAAAAGGCCAGATCGCCAACGCCGCCCCCGAATTCGAAGACTGCCGCAAAATAGCCGTCGAACACGGCCTGCCGCTCAAGATCGTCTGGCAGAAAGCCTTGTCGCTCGCCTGGCCCCTTTATGGACGGACGGACGGCGACGCACAACAGTGACCGCGCGGGACTGAATACACGGAGGTGAGTCAGTGGCGCCGAAAGTAAAATATTACGCCGTCAGAGCGGGCCGGCAACCGGGCGTGTACCTGACCTGGGAGAAATGCAAGCAGCAGGTCGAGCGATTCCCGGGGGCGGAGTACAAATCCTTTCCCACCGAACAGCAAGCCCGCGACTATCTCGCCGGCCGGCCGCCCGCCGGCGAACCGGCGCAGAACGAGCCAGCGCCGTCCGGAGACGGCTACGACATCTACGTCGACGGCACCTACCGTAAAGAAGACAACCGCTACGGCTGGGCCTTCGTCGTCTACCGCGGCGGGGAAATCGTCTTCACCGACAAAGGCGCCGGCGAAAACGACGCCGCGGCGGCCATCCACAATGTCGCCGGCGAACTGTCCGCCACCATGCGGGCGGTAAAATGGGCCCACGACAACGGCGCCAAGCCGCTCACCATCCACCACGACTATGTCGGCATCGCCGCCTGGGCGCTCGGCGACTGGAAAGCGAACAACAAATTCACCCAGGCTTACGCCAGCTATATCCGCCCGCACCTGCCGTGGGTAGCTTTCAACAAGGTGCCGGGGCATGCAGGCGTCGCAGGCAACGAAATGGCCGACAAACTCGCCCGCGAGGCCCTCGGCAAAGGGGGTCCGCAGTAATCGTCGCAGCCAAACCCGGAAAAATGCGCAAAATATTCAAAACAGCGCATGTATTTGCCTCCCAATGCAGGAAATTCGCGGAAAATGTCAAAATACATGACAAATGCGTGTAATCATTTTCTGACATTCCGGTATTTTCGCTATATCCGCGAAAAGGGGAGTATGAATGATCCGGGTAATCACCAAACGGTACCGGATTGACGAAGTCAAGCCCGGCATGGAGTTGGCGGGGAGCCTCATCACCGACAACGATAAATTCGCGCTCGGCGAGGGTACCGTCCTTACCCCTAACCTTATCCAGCGGCTGAAAGGCTGGGGAGTGTCGGTCGTCGACATCCGCCATGTGGTCGACGGTGCGGAGAAAGAACCGCAACCTCTGTCCGAAGCTCAGGTGGCTGTTTCCAGCGTGTATAACGACACTGTCGGCGCCCTGAAAAGATCATTCGAAACCATCCGCTTCTTCAAACAAGTACCGCTCAAAGAAATACGGGAACTGACCGACAGCGCCATCGAACCCTTCATCAACACCTCCGGCATACTCAACCATCTCCAGGCGGTGCAGCGCCAGGACGATTATACCTTTCATCACTCCATCGACGTGGCCGTGCTCTGCGGAGTCGTCGGCCGCTGGCTGGGATATCGCGGCGAAGAGCTAAAAGACCTCGTACTGGCCGGCCTGCTGCACGATATCGGCAAGACGCAGATCCCGCTCGAAATACTCCGCAAGCCGGGGAAACTCAGTCCGGCCGAAATGGAGATAATGCGCCTCCATACAACCAGAGGGTACAATCTCGTCAAGGAACTCGGCCTCCCGGCCTCAGTCATGTACGCTATCCTCCAGCATCACGAGCGCGAGGACGGCAGCGGCTACCCCATCCAGGTATCCGGCGCCAAAATACACCCCTTCGCCAAGGTAATAGCTGTCGTCGACATCTACGACGCCATAACCTCCGACAAAGTCTACAGCAAGAAAGCGACCCCGTTCGCGGCGGTGGAAGCCCTGATGCTCGACATGTACGACAAACTCGACCCCAATATCTGCACCGTTTTTCTTAACAACGTCCGCGACTACTTTATCGGCAACATCGTTCTCTTAAGCGACGGACGGGAAGCGGAGGTCGTTTACCTGGGCAAGTTCATCTCCGCCCGACCGGTGGTCCGCGACGACAGCGGCGAATTTATCGACCTTGAGAGCAAAAAAGACCTGAGCATCATCAAAGTGTTAAGAACCTGACATCCCGGCGAAAAACATAATCCCTCGGCATCGGAGGCTGTTTTTAAGAACAGCCTCCCTTCGTCTCCGCCGCCTGCTCGCATAGCATGGACGGGGGCAGCCATATAATAACCCTACAACTGCCAAGAGGAGTGTTTCCGACATGAAAGCGGTCGTCCTGCTTTCCGGCGGCCTCGATTCCACCGTCTGCATGGCGGTGGCCGCAGCCGCCGGCTGCGAACTGTTGCCCATCAGCTTCGACTATCAACAGCGCCACAGCCGTGAACTGGCAAGCGCCCGCCGGGTCGCGGATCACTATGGCGTAAAGCGCCACCTGGTCATATCGACCAACATGGCCGCCATCGGCGGCAGCGCCCTCACCGACACGGCCATCGCCGTTCCCGAAGGCGACGCAGCCCGCAAAGACATCCCCTCCACCTACGTGCCCGCCCGCAACCTGATATTCCTCAGCTACGCACTTGGCTACGCCGAGGTCGGCGGCGCCGACCGCATCTACATCGGCGTCAACGCTTTAGACTACTCCGGTTACCCGGACTGCCGGCCGGAATTCGTGCGGCTTTTCCAGCAGCTCGCCGATTACAGCACAAAAGCGGCCGTCCAAGACGGACGCCGCATCGCGGTGGAAACGCCGCTTATCGATCTGGCCAAAAAGGACATCGTCCTCCTCGGCGTCAAACTCGGTGCGCCCCTGCACCTCACCACCAGCTGCTACGCGGGCGGGGAAGAGGCCTGCGGCAAGTGCGACAGCTGTGTGCTGCGCCTGAAAGGCTTCGCCGAAGCCGGCGTGCAAGACCCGATACCCTACGCGAAATAAGGCCGTAATGAAAACGGAGTGAAACAATGAAAGACGTACAGAACCTGGCCGACGAACGGGGCATCGCCATCCAGAAGGTTGGCGTGAGCGAAGTCCATCTGCCGTTCCTCATCAAACTCAAAAGCGGCTCCTTCCAGTCGGTGCTCGCGAACATCAAGCTGACCGTCGATCTGCCCAAGGAGTACAAAGGCACCCACATGAGCAGGTTCATCGAAGTGCTCAGCGACTGGAGCCAGAAACCGGTATCCTACCGGGAGATGGAAGCCATCCTCAACGATCTCGCCAGCCGGCTCGAAGCCAGGCGGGCCAGCATCGACATCGCCTTCAAGTACTTCATCGAAAAAACCGCGCCAGTCAGCGGCATGAAAAGCCTGCTCGACTACGACTGCCTCTTTGCCGGCAGCCTCCAGCAGGGCGATCACCTCGATTTTGTCCTCGGACTCACCGTCCCCTTCACCTCCCTCTGCCCCTGCAGTAAGGAGATTTCTTCCTACGGAGCCCACAACCAGCGTGGCCTCATGCGGGTCAAGGTCAGGTTCCAGCCCGGCCGCTTCGTCTGGATCGAAGACCTGGCCGCCCTCATGGAAGCTCAGGCCAGCGCCCCCGTATATTCCCTCCTCAAGCGCGACGACGAAAAGTACCTCACCGAGCTTGCGTACGAAAACCCCAAGTTCGTCGAAGATGTTCTCCGGGATCTGGTCCTGGCGCTCAGGGCGCTTGACGGAGTGGCCTGGTTCGAGGTAGAGTGCGAGAATTATGAGTCGATACACAACCATAGCGCCTACGCCTCCCACATAGAGTTTGTGGCGAAAAGTTAGCGTCCGCTTTAAAAGGCCATCTGCGGCGTTGGTCCTCGGCTGACTGCTCGGCGTACGCAACCAAGTACGCCGTCGCTAGTCATCCTCCGGTCCGCCTTGCATCTGGCACTTTTAAATCGGCCGCGGCGCGCTTATTGAAGCGAGCTTTTGAATATACATTACCAGGAGTGCGAAATACGGTCACGGGGAGTGCGGCATGAACTGGAAGCACTTTCTGGCGGAGTGTCAAGAACTGAAAAGCTGGCTGGCTGCCCAGGGCCTCGAGGCCGAGCGGGGCCTCTTGACCATGCTTGTCGCCGTTCTGCGCGGCGAAACCACCCCGGAGGCCGTCGCCGCCCAGGCGACGGGCGCCCGCACCCTGCCCGACGCCGCCCGCGGCCTGCTGTCCGTCGGCGAAACCGAGATACCCGACCGCATCCACGCCATCGTCTCCCGCTGGCTGTGCACCTTGCCCCGTGACGCCTGGCTGCTCGGCGAACTTTACGAAAAGCTCGCCCTCGGCCGCAGGGCTCAGGGCCTTTTCTATACAGCCCCGCAGGTGGTCGACTTCATCCTCGCCGGCACGGCGGTCAAGGCCGACGTCGTCGCCAACCCGCACATCAAGATCCTCGACCCCGCCTGCGGCTGCGGCAACTTCCTGCTGCGCGCCTACGATCTTCTCCAGGCCAAATATTCCGCCGCTCGCGGCGTACTGGCGGAGCGCTTCCCCGACAAGGACTGGTCGGACGACGGCATCCACCGCCACATTATCACCCACAACCTGTGGGGCGCCGACATCGACGCCCTCGCCGCCGAGACAGCGGCCGCCGGGCTGCTGCTCAAAAGGCCGGCGGCCAGCGGCGGCCTGACTCCCAACATCCTCGTCTGCGACAGCCTTCGCCGCCCGGAGCAGGGTGCAGTTGGCGACCGGGCCTTCTGGTCGTCCCGCTACGACTACGTCGTCGGCAACCCGCCCTATCTGTCCTTCGGCCTGCGGGGCGCGCGGCGCCTCGACCGCGACTACGAAGCCTACCTGCGCAGCGCGTTCAGCGCTTCCGCCGAATACAAACTCAGCTACTACGTCCTCTTCCTCGAACGGGGCATCGAAATGCTCGTGGAAGGGGGGAGGCTGGGATTCATCCTCCCCGACAGCTTTCTCCTCGGCCGCTACTACTCGAAGATCCGCCGCTACATTATGGATCATACCGCCATCGAAACAATGGTCCACATCGCCCTGCCGGTGTTTAAAAATGCCGCCGTCGGCATGTCGGCGATCAGCATCCTCAGACGGGAAAGCGACCCGGCCGGCCGCGACCGGCAAACGGTCACCGTCCACCATGTCGACAGCAAAGACGACCTCAGGGACGGCACGGCCGGGTGTTCCTACGCCCAGAGCTATTTCGCCGCGCTTCCCCATCAGCGCTTCCGCCTGTTTTCCGATTTGACGGTCAAAAACCTGATTGATAAAATAGATAATAGCAACGAACCGCTGGCAAATTTTTCATCAGGACATACCGGCGTCCGCTCCGTCTCCAAGCAGAGCGACATTATCGGCCAGGAGTGCGGCGGGCCAACCTGGCGGCGCGGGCTGGTATCCGGCAGCCAGATCGAGCGTTACGGCTTAACCTACGAGGGCCACTGGCTCAACATCGACCCGGCGCGGCTTTACAAAGGCGGCTGGGACCCCGCCATCGTCGGCGGCCGCAAAATCCTCATCCGTCAGACCGGGTACACCATCACCGCTTGCCTCGACGACAACGGCTACTACCACCTCAACAACCTCCACAGCTTCGTCGCCACCAACGGCGCCGTCACGCTCGACTACCTGCTGCTGCTCCTAAACTCCCGGCTGATGTCGTTTTACTATCACGCCGTAACGATGGAGTACGGGCGGTCGATGGCCCAGACCGACATCGACACCCTCGAACTCCTGCCGGTCAAAGTCCATCAGGAGGCCAGCGCCCGCGCCCCCGAGCTTGTCAGGATAATGACCACCCTCATCCGTCGGCGCCGGGAAGGCGACAGCGGCGCCGAAACCCGCGCCGCCGCCATGGACGACCTCTTCAACCAGATGGTCTACAAAATCTACGAATTATCTCCCGCCGAGATCAGCCTTGTCGAAGAATACGAGACAAGGCTGACGGCCCGCCGGTCGCGGCGGCGCCCGCTCTTGGGAAAACTATAGAAATAACACGTCCAGGGGAGGAATCCGCATGAAAATTGACTGGGCCGACCGCGTAGCCACAATGGAAGATCCTGCCGTGAAAATGATGCTCAAAATAACCCAACGCACCGATATAATCTCCTTCGCCGGCGGACTGCCGTCCGCCAAGACCTTCCCCGTCGACCGCCTGGCGGCTGCGTATACCGCCGTGCTCGCCGAGCATGGGGGGGCAGCCCTTCAATACAGTCTGGCCGAAGGTTACCCGCCGCTGCGCGAACTGCTGGCGCGGCGTCTCGAGCGCACCGGCATCGCCTGCAAACCCGAAAACATCGTCATCACCAGCGGCTCACAACAGGCCATCGATTTCATCGGCCGCCTGCTGCTCAACCCCAGCGACCTCATCGCCGTCGAAAACCCAGCCTACCTGGCCGCTCTGCAGCCTTTCCGCAGCTATCAGGCCACCTTTCTCCCCGTGCCCATGGACAACGACGGCATGGACGTCGACGCTCTGGCCCGCCAGCTCAAAAAGGTGCGGCCGAAATTCATCTACGTCAACCCCACCTTTCAGAATCCGACCGGCATAACCCTGAGCCTGGAAAGGCGCCGCCGCCTCGGCGAGCTTGCCGCCAGCCACGAAATCCTCCTCCTGGAAGACAACCCTTACGGCGAGCTCCGTTTCGGCGGGTCCGACATCCCATCGATCAAAAGCCTCGCCGACAGCGATTGGGCCATGTATACCGGCACCTTCTCCAAAGTCATCGCCCCCGGCCTGCGCGTAGGCTGGTTTGTCGCCCACCCCGAGATAGCGGCAAAGGTAACGGCCGCCAAACAGCTCAACGACATCCTCACTAACTCCCTGACCCAGCGGGCGCTCCACCGTTTTCTCACCGACAACGATCTCGACGCCCACATCGCCACCATCATCGGACAGTACCGCCGCCAGCGCGACGCCATGCTGGCCGCTCTGGCCGCCTACTTCCCCGGCAAAGTCTCCTGGACGCAGCCGGAGGGCGGCATGTTCATATGGGTCACCCTGCCGACGGGCATCGACGCGCGTGATCTGCTGGCCAAGGCCATCGACGAGGAAAAGGTCGCCTTTGTGCCGGGCACGCCCTTCCATACCGACGGCGGCGGCCACAACACCTTCCGCCTGAGCTTTGCCAACACCGGCGAAGAAGAGATCGCCTCAGGCATAGCCAGACTGGGCGCCCTGTTGGCCCGCACCGTTTGATGAGACAAGGAAAGGGAGCCTTTCTCAGGCTCCCTTTAACTCGATAATCACTTGATATTCTTATCCGAAGTTTTCACCTTCTGCTGACCCGACTGGTTTTGGTTGCCGCTCTTGCCGCCACCGCCGCCGTAGTCGTTGTTCGCGTCGAACTGAGCGGTCATGGTGCCGGCTCCGCTGGCGCTGCCGCCCATTGCTCCGCTGGCAGCCCCGCCCTTGGACGAGGACGTATAATCCTGGTTGGCGTCCTGCTTGGCGGTCATTGTGCCGAATTGCGACTTGGACTGTTGATTCTTCTTGTCCACAGAGAAACCTCCTTGTAATATGCTGGGGTACAAATTTAGTATTGACTGCCCGACAGCCGGAATACCTGGAAAATTAGGGCAAGCGCCGCCCGCCGGCAAACCGGGAAGAATATCGCCCCGCCGGTAAACAATAGGAACGTAACCGCGACAGGGAAAGGGTCCGCCAATGAAACTGCTCATCGTAAACGCCGACGACTTCGGCCTCCACCCGTCGGTAAACAGGGCCATCATCGCCGGCCACACAGGCGGCTGCATAACCAGCACCTCAATAATGCCCGGCGCGGCCGCCTTTGCCGACGCCGCTCTTTTAGCCGAACGCCACCCGACCCTCGGCACGGGCGTCCACCTCACGCTGGTGGGTGAGAGGCCGGTGGCCGATCCTGACGCCATTCCGACCCTGGTGGACGGCGACGGGCGCCTTCCCGCCCAGTACCCGGCCTTCCTGGCCCGGTACCTGCGCGGCCGCGTCAGCAGGGACGAAATACGCGTCGAGCTGACCGCCCAGGTGGCCAAAGCCGCCGCCGCCGGCGTGAAAATCACCCACCTCGATAGCCATCAGCACCTGCACGTCCTGCCGGGCATCATCGACATCGTCCTCGACCTGGCAGACCAGTTCGGCGTCAAAGCCCTGCGCATCCCGGCCGAACCGCGCTTTTTTTCCGGCGGCTTTCCCTACACCGCCGGCCGCTTCATCGGCCGCTTCGGTCTTTCCTCGCTGGCGTCCCTGGCCCGCAGCAAAGCAAAGCGCCGTGGCTTAGCCGTTCCCGACCACTTCTTCGGCATGCTCGCCGGCGGCAACATGCGCCAGGAATACCTGCTAACCATCCTCGACCGCCTGCCGGACGGCATCAGCGAAATAATGGTCCATCCCGGCGACGACGCCGCCGCGTTGGGGGCGCTGTACGGCTGGGGCTACCGGTGGCAGGACGAACTGGCCGCCCTCACCAGCCCCGAAACCAGGCGCCGCCTGGAGACCAACGGTATAAAACCGATCTCCTTCCGCGAGCTCGCCCATGAATAAATTTTACCGGCGTCTCGCCCTGCTCATCTTGCTCGTCGGCGGCATATCCGCGGCCGTCATCTACTTCACCGTCGACATCGATACCCTCAGCAACCTGGGCGCCTTCCGCCCGTGGTCGCTCGCAGCGGTAGTCATCCTCATCGGCATCGGTATGTACTTCGACGGGACAAGGCTGCTCCATCTCGTGCATATCGCCGGCCAGCGGATAACCCTCATCCAGGCGGTGCAGGTTATATTCAGCAACTACTTTGCCGCCCTCCTCACCCCGGGAGCGACGGGCGGGGCGGTGGCCCAGGTCATGTTCCTGCGGCGCGCCGGCGTTCCCACCGGCATCGCCACCGTCGTCGTCCTCATCCGCACCATCATGTCCATCATGTTCCTCTTCGTCTGCCTGCCGCTCGTATTTGCCTACGACCCCGGCCTGCTGCCCTGGATACCGCCGCAGATCCTCGTCGCCGTCAGCGGCGCCATGGTGCTGGCCAGCGCCGCCGGCGTATGGTTCCTGCGGTCGCCGGTCTCCCTCAAGGTGCTCAAGCGTCTCACGCGCCGTACCGGACGGAGTCGCCGCCACCAGATATTCGGCCTTTACCGCGATACCCGCGGCGCCGTTTTCCTGCTGCTCAGCGCGCCTTTAAGCATGCTCAGGGTATTCGCCGAATCGGCCGCCAGCCTCATCGCTCTTTACGCTGTCGTTCCCGTCCTTTTCCTCGGCCTCGGAGCTGCGGTCGACTGGCCCATCGTCATGGGACGCATGATTTTCCTCAACATCCTGCTCTACTTCGCGCCCACCCCAGGTGGCTCCGGCATAGCCGAAGGCGGGTTCGTCGTCCTCTTCGGCGAACTCCTGCCGCCGGGCACGGTCGGCATCCTCGCCGTAGCCTGGCGGATCGCCGCCGAGTATCTGCCTTTCTCCATCGGGTTTTATTATACGGTAAAGGTGTTTGGCCAGGATTTCCTCTTCGACCAGCCGAAAAAGGGAGGCCGCCCATAAGACTCCATCTGCGGCGTTGCTCCTCGGCTGACATCCTCAGCGTACGTTCGTGTACGCTTCCGGTGTCAGCCTCCGGTGCGCCTTGCATCTGAAGCCTTCTGAACGGCCTCGTGAAGATACTCAAGCAATCGAAGCACAAATTAGGAGGGCTCCCGTGAAAGTACTCGTTACCGGCGGGGCCGGCTTCATCGGCTCCCACATCGTCGACAACCTGCTGGGAAAAAACTGCGCCGTCGTCGTCGTCGACGACCTCAGCACAGGTCTGGCGGCCAACGTCAATCCCGCCGCGCGGCTTGTCAGGCTGGACATCGCCAAGGACGATCTCGGTCCGCTGTTTGCCGCCGAACGGTTCGACTTCGTCATCCACCTCGCAGCCCAGACGGCTGTGCCCAAATCGTTGGCCGCCCCGGCGTTCGACTGCGCCGTCAACGTCCAGGGCACCGTCAACGTCCTTGAAGCCGCCCGCACCACCGGCGTCAAAAGGGTGGTATTCGCCTCCACCGCCGCCGCATACGGCGCGGCCGACGTCGTCCCCATCCCCGAGAACACGCCCGTGGCGCCCTTCTCTTTTTACGGGCTCAGCAAAGTCACGGCAGAAAACTATCTTCGGTTGTACCGCGAGATATTCGCCCTCGATTATGTAATCCTCCGTTACGCCAACGTATACGGCGAGCGGCAGGGCGACGCCGGCGAAGGCGGGGTTGTCAGCATCTTTACCCGGCGGCTCGCCGCCGGCCAACCGCTCGACATCTTCGGCGACGGCGGCCAGACGCGGGATTTCGTCTACGCCGGCGACGTCGCCGAGGCAAACTGGCGGGCCCTCGTATCGCCGGCCGCCAACGCCGTGTATAATATTAGCACCGGGACGGAAACCAGCGTCAGCGAGTTGGCCGCCTTGCTGGCGAAAGTGTCCGGGCGGGAAACGGCCATCCGCCGCCATCCGCCGCGGGAAGGGGACATCTACCGCTCCTGTCTCGACAACCGCGCCGCCGTAAACGCCTTGTCCTGGCGGCCACAGACGTCACTCCTGGACGGCCTGGCCGACACCTACCGCTCGCTGGCGGGCGACCCGTCATCCTAATTCACGGAGGTAACTATGACGGACAGAACAAGTTTCGGCACGATCCTCATCATCCTAATCGCGGCCTTCGTCATGTTCTTTAATCTTGGCGGCATACCGCTGCTCGACCCGGACGAGCCCGTGTACGCCGAAACCGCCAAGGAGATGCTCAACCACAGCGACTTCGTATCGCCGCGCATCTACGGCGAATATTGGTACGACAAGCCGCCGATGTACTACTGGCTCGTGGCCGCCTCCTTCAAGCTGTTCGGCGTCAACGAATTCGCCGCCCGCTTCCCCTCGGCCGTGCTCGCCATTCTTGGCGCCCTCTACGTCTATTTCGCCTCATCGCGCATATTCGGCGCCCGCGCCGGCCTGGCAAGCGCCCTCATCCTTGTCACCAGCATCGAATACTTTTACCTCGGCAAGGCGGCCGTAACCGACATCACCCTTAACTTCTTCCTGACGGTAGCGTTGCTCGCCTTCCTCGAAAAGCGCTACTACCTGTTTTACATCTGCGCCGGACTGGCCACCGTCACCAAGGGGCCGGTTGGCTTCCTCTTCCCCGGCGCCATCATCTTCATCTACATGCTGTTGACCCGCAGCTTCTCCCTGCTAAGAGAGATGAAAATACCGGCCGGGGTTGTCCTCTTCGCCCTGTTCGGCCTGCCCTGGTACATAGCGATGTACGCCATCCACGGCAACGCGTTCGTCGATACCTTCCTCGGCTTCCATAACATTGTCCGCTTCACAAGCCCCGAGCATCCCGAAGGGGTGCTGTGGTACTACTTCATCCCCGTTCTCATCCTCGGTTTCCTGCCCTGGACGGCGGTCATGATCCAGGCAGTATGGGCGGCCCTTACCGACAGCCGCCCGCAGCACGGCCGGCCCCTGCTGTTTCTCATAATCTGGGCGGCCTTCATCTTCCTGTTCTTCACCGCCTCGCGCACCAAGCTCGTATCGTATATCCTGCCCATGTATCCGCCGCTCGCCATGATTGTCGGCTGGTACATCGACCGCCTTATCGACAGGCGGCGGAACGCCCGCCCCTTCGCCTGGCCGCTCCTGCTCACCGTCTTCGGCGGACTGTTTGCCGCCGGCGCGGTATACGGCGCCAATAAAGCTATGCCCGACCTCCTGACGGGCGCCTACCTCACCGCCGCCGTTTTCGCCGCCATGATCCTCGGCACATGGTATTTCGTCGCCAGGCGGGAAAATGAGCGGGCCTTCTGGCTGCAAGTAGCCGGCATGGCCGTCTTCGTAGTCGTCCTCATGTCGCTGCTCTTCCCCCCGGCCGCGCCCGCCTTTCACGCCCGCGACATCGCCCAGGCCTTCACCGCCAACTACGACGGAAAATCGCCCGTATATGTCGTCAAATTCCTCCGTCCCGGCTTCTCCTTCTACGCCGGCGTCTACGGCACGGAGCTGAAGCCCGACGACTGGAAAGTTCCCGGCAAGGCATACTTCGTCGTCCGTCCGGCCGACTGGGAATGGCTCGGCGACGCCGAAAAGCAGAAGCTGCAAGTCGTGGCGACCGCTCACGAAAAGCTGCTGATCGTCAAGCAGTGATAGAAAGGATCTGGCCATGCCCCTGATCGTCTTCCTGGCCGCCCTGGCGGTTTTCCTGCCGCTTAACGGCCTCATCCCCATAACCGACCCGGTGGAATCCAACTACGCCCTCACCGCCAAAGAAATGCTCCTCAGCGGCGACTGGCTTTCACCCCGCATCTACGGCCAGTACTGGTTCGACAAGCCCGCCATGATCTACTGGCTCGTCGCCGCCAGCTACGCCGTCTTCGGCGTGGGCGAGTTCGCGGCCCGCTTTCCGGCCGCCCTCTTCAGCGCCGCCAGTGTCGGCTTTGTCAGCTGGTTTGCCGCCCGCCTATACGGCAGCAGCCGGATCGGCCTCCTCGCCGCCGTCGTCCTGGGCACCTCGCTGGAATTCTGGGTAATCGCCAGGATGGTCATCACCGATGCCGTCCTGTTCTTTTTCGGCAGCGTCAGCCTGGCCTCTTTTTACCTGGGGCTGAAAGGGGAGGGGAGAGGCTGGTTCATCCCCGCCTACGCCGCTGCCGGGCTGTCCGTCCTTACCAAGGGCCCTGTCGGCCTCGTCATGCCTGCGCTCGTCGTCTTCATGCACCTCGTTCTGTCGCGCCGCTGGGAGCTTTTCCTGCGGCTGCGGATATTCTCGGGCGCCGCCATCTTCCTCGCCGTGGCCGCCCCCTGGTACCTCGCGATGTATTTAGCCCACGGCCGCGACTTCGTCGACACCTTCCTCGGTCTCCACAACTACCTCCGCGCCACCGTCTCCGAGCATCCCCAGGACAACGTCTTCTACTACTACCTCGTCCTTTTTCCGGTCAGCCTGCTCCCCTGGACAGGGGTTTTCCTCCGCGCCCTCGGGGCAGGCCGGAAGCGGCCGCACTTCGCCTTTCTGGCCGTATGGATAGGCGTTTTCATCGTCTTCTACAGCCTGATGGCTACTAAATACCTTACCTATGTATTTCCCGCCCTTTTCCCCGCCGCCATCCTCGTGGCGAGGGAACTGGCGGACATGCGGACAGTGCGTCCGCGAGCCCTGCTGTGGCTTTCCCTGCCGGCGGCGCTGCTGCTGGCTGTTTTCGCCGTCGGCGGGGCATGGCTGCCGGAAGCTGATTGGTGGCCGCTCCAACTGGCCGCCGTTGCCGGCGTTGCCGCAGTATTATGGCTGGGCTACAGGGGCGAAGCCTTCCTCCAGCCGCTGGCCGTGGGAGCCGCCGTCGTCGCCGTCAGCCTGCTGGTCATCTATCAGGTGCTCGTCCCAATGGCCGCGTCCCGCTCCGCCAAAGAAGCCGCCGTCGCCCTGCCCGCGCAAGGGGCCGTCGTCGGCGCCAGCGGCGACTATCACACCTCCGCCGTATTCTACAGCGGCTACGCCATCCCGCGCCTTGTCGAAACCGCCGCTCCCCGCGAAAGCGTTTGGGCCGGCAAACACACCATGCCCACCGAAATGACCGCCGCCTTCGCCGCCCGCACCGCCGGCCGGCCGGCGGTTTACCTCCTTGTCGGGAGGGGAGGGGCGCCGCTGCCGGGGTATACAAAGATCGCTCAATTCGACCGTATAGCCGTGTACAAAAAAGAGGGCGGACGTTGATAAACCAACGAGAATAGATAACATAAAAAGAGTGCCATTTACGGCACTCTTTTTATGTTTGCAGGCAATATCTTAGCTGCCCAGCTCCATGACTTGCGGACCTGCGCCCCGCGGCGCCGACGGATAGGCGAACTGGCAGAAGGCGGGGTTGAAATCGGGCTGGGCCATCCTTTCCAGCAGCAGGCCGGCGACCGATCCCTCGAAACTGATCAGTTCCTCTTCGGAAAACACCGCGTCCTCCACCACCACCAGCACATACGGATCGACCTCCGGAGCGTCGGCGGGGACGCTGTCGCGGTCGAGGGGGATGGAGGGGATAAGCCTGAGAGTTGCCACATATTCGCCGGCGGCGTCCTCCACGAGAGCACGGTAAGTATTGAACCATAATGTGCGGGCAAGTTTGATGCTCCAGCCTGTATTGAGATTCTCCATAGCGCACGTCCTTTCCGTCGTCTCTAAATCACACGACCATTATACCATTTTTCCCGCCCCGCGCCCAACGCAGTGGTTTATTATGGCCGGCTTGAGGCCATAATACTAACAAATTGCGGACCGGGCGGAGGTGAAAGCATGGAACTTGTCCGTATCAGTCTCTGGCCGATAATCATAGGCTTCATTTTTTGTCTGTTACTCAACCCGATCGTCGCCGGGCCGGGGTTTATCGTCTGGCTGGCGTTGATGTACTACGTCCACAAACGCGGCGCACTTCCCCCGGAGCACTGATATTCGCCTGAACGACGCACAGGCATGTCAAAGTTAACTGCTTTGCGCCTGAAAAACGGTGTAAAGCAGTTGTTGTAATTATTTTTGTTTGCGCCGGAAGGATTATGATTTTTTTTGAATCATTTTGTATTGTTGGGCAAAAGGGAGCTTTTTCCGCTGACGGGCTTACCCGGACCAGCAGGAAAACTCCGTTTCACAGCGAAAAGCTAATGTGTTATCCACAAATCTACTGAGGAGGGGAAAAAATGAAAAAGACTCTCGCGATCCTTGTTGTTGTGCTTATGGTTGCCGGTCTGATCGCCGGATGCGGCGGCGGCGACGCCAAGAAGGAACAGGCTAAACCGGCCGCTCAGAAATTCATCAACATCGCCACCGGCGGCACGGCGGGCACCTACTTCCCGCTGGGCGGCGCCATGGCGGAAATCATCAACAAAAACGTTCCTGGCGCCAACGCCAGCGCCCAGAGTACCGGGGCTTCCGTAGCCAACGTCAACATGCTGAAAGACGGCAAGGTTGACCTGGCGCTTATCCAGAACGACATCGCCTTCTATGCCGTAAACGGCACCGAAATGTTCAAGGACAAGAAAGTCGACAACTTCAAGGGTATCGCCACCCTTTATCCGGAAACCATCCAGATCGTCGCCCTTGAAAAAGCCGGCATCAAATCGATCGCCGACCTTAAAGGCAAGCGCGTCGCCGTCGGCGCCCGCGGATCGGGCACCGAGGCCAACGCCCGCCAGATCCTCGAGCAGTACGGCATTACCTACAACGACATCAAAGTTCAGTACCTGTCCTTCGGTGAAGCCGCCAGCGGCCTGAAAGACGGCAACGTCGACGTGGCCTTCGTAACCGCCGGCCACCCCACCGCCGCCATCCAGGATATCGCCGTCCAGAACAAGATCGTTCTCGTTCCCATCGAGGCTGCCAAAGCCGACTCCCTGATCAAGAAATATCCCTTCTACACCAAGGTTCAAATCCCCGCCAACACCTACCAGGGCCAGGCCGCCGCTGCTGACGCCGTTGCCGTTCAGGCCATGCTCGTCGTCGCCGACAAAATGAGCGCCGACGACGTTTACGCCGTCACCAAAGCTATCTATGGCAACCTCGACCGCATCAAGGCTGCCCACGCCGTAGGCAAGAGCATCACCAAGGCGACCTCCCAGAACGGCATGTCCATCAAACTGCATGCCGGCGCTGAAAAGTTCTTCAAAGAGAAATAAACCTCTCGACGGGTCGACACCAATAGTTTGCGTGCCGGGGATCGGGTCTGCCGATTCCCGGCTTTTTCTGGCAAGACTGGAGCTGTCAAATGTTTAAACGCGCGAATGGCCGGATAGCCGGTGTCAGGGCGAAAACCTTGCTGGGCATCTCCTGTTTGGTTGTGGGCTTGATAGTCGGCCTGTTTCTGACGACGCGGCTCTGCCTGTTCATCGAAACAGACCAGGGAAAGACGATGACTATCCCCGTCAGCAAGGGAGATACTTTTAGCTTAAAATACACCCACTCAGTGCAAAAGACGCCTGTGGTAGAAAACTTCGTCATCCAGGCCGTCGACGAACTGGTCCTTGACTCAACCGTCTATCAAACTTACGGGGTAGGGCTTCCTTTCCTGCCCGGTGAAGGCCGGTTTGAAAGGCAAGGCAATAACTTCGTCCTCTCCGGCATCGGCCGCCGCTTCGACAAAGTGGCTGTTCATGCAGGACGGGAAGCGGGACTCGTACTGGAGGCGGATAACCGGGTTGTCCCTCTGCACGCCCTCCACGAGGGAGGCGCTTTCGTCACCATTAGGGTCAAGCCGTACTATTACCGTTGGTTTCGTAACGACTGATCATTCATTCATTCATTGAAAGGAGGCGGCTTAACTTGGAGAGAAAAACCCTTACCGCTGAAGAAGTACTGGCAAAATACGACCGGGAATCCGACACGCGAAACCTGAAAGGCCTGATGGCGAAAATCGTCATGGCCATCGCCATCTGTTTCTCGCTGTTCCAGCTCTACACAGCGGTCTTCGGAGTGCTGGACGCAGCACTGCAGCGCGCGATTCACCTTAGTTTCGGCCTTGTTCTCATCTTTCTCCTCTACCCGACCTTCCGCAGCTGGTCAAGAGACAAGGTCCACCCGCTCGACTTCGTGCTGGCGATTGTGGGGGGCGCCGCGCCGCTTTACATCGTCATCTTCTATGAGGAGCTCGTCGGCCGGGCCGCCATGCCCACCACCCTTGACATCGTCGTCGGCGTCCTCGGCTTGTTCGTCGTCATGGAGGCCGCCAGACGGGCTGTCGGTTGGCCGATGGTCATTGTAGCGACCGGTTTCCTCGTTTACGCCTTCGCCGGTCCCTACATGCCGGCCATCCTGGCCCACCGGGGCGTGGGCGTCGGCGAGCTCATCGACCACCTCTTCTACACCACCGAAGGCATCTTCGGTATCCCGCTGGGCGTTTCATCCACCTTCATCTTCCTTTTCATCCTGTTCGGCTCCTACCTTGAAGCAACCGGCCTTGGCAAATTCTTCATCGACATCGCCAACGCCGTAGCCGGTTGGGCCAGCGGCGGCCCGGCCAAGGTCGCCGTACTCTCGAGCGGCCTCATGGGCACCGTCTCCGGCAGCTCGGTCGCCAACGTCGTCGGTACCGGCAGCTTCACCATCCCGATGATGAAGAAACTCGGCTACAAGCCCGAATTCGCCGGCGCGGTCGAAGCCACCGCCTCCACCGGCGGTCAGCTCATGCCGCCGGTCATGGGCGCAGCCGCCTTCCTCATGGCCGAATTCATCGGCATCCCCTACATCGAGGTCGTCGCCGCCGCCGTCATCCCGGCGCTGCTCTACTACAGCGGCGTCTGGATCGGCGTTCACCTCGAGGCGAAAAAACACGGTCTGCAGGGCATCCCCCGCAGCGAACTGCCGAAATTCAGTGAACTCCTCTTCGCTCGCGGTCACCTTGCCATTCCGCTCATCGTCATCGTATACCTCCTCATCGCCGGCTACACGCCGATGCGGGCCGCCCTCTGGGCCATCCTGCTGGCTATCGGCGCCTCCAGCCTGCGCAAATCCACCCGCATCAGCGTCAAGGACGTCATACTCGGCCTGGAGAAAGGCGCAAAAGCGGTTCTCGGCGTCCTCATCGCCTGCGCCACCGCCGGCATCATCATCGGCGTCGTCACCAAAACCGGCGTTGGCCTCAAGCTCGCCTCGGCGCTGCTCGAACTGGCCGGCGGCAAGCTTCTGCCCGCCATGTTCTTCACCATGATCACCTCGCTCATCCTCGGCATGGGCGTTCCTACGACCGCCAACTATGTCATCACCTCCACCATCGCCGCCCCGGCGCTCCTGCAGATGGGTGTGCCGGTACTGGCGGCCCACATGTTCGCCTTCTACTTCGGCATCATCGCCGACGTCACCCCGCCGGTAGCACTCGCGGCCTTCGCCGGGGCTGGCATCGCCGGCAGCAACCCGATGCGCACCGGCATCAACGCCTCAAAACTAGCCATCGCCGCCTTCGTCGTGCCGTACATCTTCGTGCTGTCCCCGACCCTGCTGATGATCAACGCCACTCCCATAACCGTCCTGTGGAGCACCTGCACCGCCCTGTTCGGCATGGTCGGCCTGAGCGCGGCGATGATCGGTTACTTCCTCGCCCCGGCCAGCATGCCGATAAGGATACTCTTCTTCCTCGGCGGCCTGATGCTGATCGATCCCGGTCTTTATACCGACGCGATCGGCGCTAGCGTTCTCGGCGCGCTGATGGTCTTCCAGTACTTAAAACGCAAAAAACTCGGCCTCGGCGCCAAAAAAGAAAAAACCGCCGAATAGCCACCACAAGGAAGCTTGCGCATAGCCGGGCACACGCCCGGCTATGGCCTTGCTCCGGTGCATGCGGCGCGCGGCGAAGTATTTTGTATACAATACTCACAAAACATGCGTCGCCGCCGCCGTCCCGATTCTCAAGTTGTAGTATTTCGACGCCTGGGGAATTTTCTTGTAGTCTTGGCAGGAAAACCCGAACCGGCAGCGAAGGACATAGATACAAACATATAATAGCTTGTAAGCCGTAGCAATGTTGCTGGTCATAGCCGGGTAGAGATGCCCGGCTATGGGTGTGCTTGGGGCCATGTATACATAGAACCGATGTTTTTTGTATACATTACTCGCCTGAACATCGGCCGCATTTCCCTGTTGGCCGGTGCAGCGCCGGGAATATTCCTCACGGCCGGCGACAAAGGCTAATGGTACATATATGGCATCAGGACCGGCTTCCGGCCCATAATTTCAGGAGGTGTTGACGTGGCACTGGATATCACCCAGAAATACTGCAAAGGTTGCGGAATATGCGTGGCCTTCTGCCCCAAAAAGATCCTCGCCCTCGACGACAAAGGCAAGATTTACGTCACCGACCCCGACAAGTGCATCGCCTGCGGCCAGTGCGAACTGCGCTGTCCGGACCTTGCCATCAAAGTAATCAAACCCGGGAAGGTGGAAAGCAATGGCTAAAGCACAACTCATGCAGGGCAACCAGGCCTGCGCCGTAGGAGCGCTGGCGGCCGGCGTCACCTTCTTCGCCGGTTACCCCATCACTCCCAGCACCGAAGTTGCCGAAATCCTCGCCGAAATGCTGCCCAAATTCGGCGGCAAATTCATCCAGATGGAAGACGAGATCGCCAGCATGGGCGCCGTCTGCGGCGCGGCCCTCACCGGCGCCAAGGCCATCACCGCCACCAGCGGCCCCGGCTTCTCCCTCAAACAAGAGCTCATCGGCTACGCCTCCATGGCGGAAATCCCCTGTGTCATCGTCAACGTCCAACGGCTCGGTCCCAGCACCGGCAAACCCACCTCGCCGGCCCAGGGCGACGTCATGCAGGCCCGCTGGGGCAGCCACGGCGACCGGGGCGTCATCGCCCTCAGCCCCACCTCGGTACGCGAAACATTCGACATTACCGTCAAAGCCTTCAACTTTGCCGAAAAATTCCGCACCCCTGTAATCCTGCTCCTCGACGAAGTCGTCGGCCACATGCGCGAGACAGTCGTACTGCCCGAATCCGGCGACGTCGAAGTCATCGACCGCAAGCGTCCCGCCGGTCCGCCCGAAGACTATCAGGCTTTCAAACCCGAAGCTGACGGCGTAGCGCCGATGGCCGACTTCGGCGAAGGCTACTACTACCACGTCACCGGCCTCGTCCACGACTACAAGGGCATGCCCTCCCAGAACAACGCCCTCACCACCGAACTCATCGACCGCCTGCACACCAAAATCGAGCGGGCCAGGGACGAAATAACCATCTACCACCAAGACTATACCGACGACGCCGAAGTCCTCGTCATCGCCTACGGCGGCACCACCCGCGCGGCCATAGCCGCCGTCAAGGAAGCCCGCGCCAAAGGCGTCAAGGCCGGCCTCCTCACCCTCGTCACCATCTGGCCCTTCCCCGGCGAGGTCGTCGCCAAAGCGGCCGCCAAGGCGAAAACGGTAATCGTTCCCGAACTCAACTACGGCCAGCTCGTCGGCGAAATCGAGCGCTACGTGCCCAGAGAGAAAGTCGTCTCCCTCACCCGCTACGACGGCGAACTCTTCCGGCCGGAAGAAATCTTGAATCCCATCATCACGGCAGGAGGTGGCAAATAATGGCCGGCATCGAAAAATATCTCCGCAAGTCGGCGCTGCCTCACATCTGGTGCCCCGGCTGCGGCAACGGCATACTCCTCGCCGCCATATTAAGGGCCATCGATAAACTCGGCCTCGACCAGAAGAAAACCGTTATCGTCTCAGGCATCGGCTGCTCGTCGCGCGCCTCCGGCTACATGAACTTCAACACCGTCCACACCGCCCACGGCCGCGCCCTCACCTTCGCCACCGGCATCAAGCTCGCCAAGCCCGAGCTCAACGTCATCGTCCTCACCGGCGACGGCGACTCCACCGCCATCGGCGGCAACCACTTCATCCATGCCGCCCGCCGCAACGTCGACCTCACCACCGTTATCTTCAACAACAACATCTACGGCATGACCGGCGGCCAGTATTCGCCCCTCACCCCCATGAACGCCAAAGCCACCACCGCTCCCTTCGGTCACATCGAGCGGTCCTTCGATATCGCCGCCCTCGCCATCGCCGCCGGCGCCACCTACGTTGCCCGCGGCACCGCCTTCCACGCCCAGCTCCTCACCGACCTGGTCGTCAAAGGCATCGAAAACAAAGGCTTCTCCGTCATCGACGCCATCACCCAGTGCCCCATATCCTACGGCCGCAAAAACAAAATGGGCACCGCCGCCGACATGCTCGCCTGGCAGCGCGACAGCGCCGTCATGGTCCAGGCAGTGTCCAAAATGAAGCCCGAAGACCTCGAAGGCAAATTTGTCATCGGCGAACTTTACCGGTCGGTAGCCCCCGAATACACCGCCGAATACGACAAACTCATCGCCCGGGTCGCCAAAAAGGGGGGCAAATAAGATGATAACCTACATCAGCCTCACCGGAACAGGCGGGCAAGGCATCATCCTCGCCGGCATCATCCTCGCCGAAGCGGCCATCCTCGAAGGCAAGCAGGCCATCCAGACCCAGTCCTACGGGCCGGAAGCCCGCGGCGGGGCCAGCAAAGCCGAAGTCATAATCTCCGACGAGGCCATCGACTACCCCAAAATCGTCACCGCCGACATCCTCCTCGCCATGAGCCAGGAAGCCTGCACCAAATACGCCGGCGTCCTTAAAAAAGGCGGCAAAATGATCGTCGACGCCACCAACGTCGACGACATCCCGGCAATCGACGCCGACATCCTCGCCGTCGACATCACCAGGGCCGCCCGCGAACAACTCCAAAAAGACATGTTCGCCAACATCGTCGCCCTCGGCGTCCTCGTCGGCAGCACCGGCATCGTCAGCCGCAAAGCCGTCGTCGAAGCCGTCCTCGCCCGCGTGCCCAAAGGCACCGAAGAGGTCAATACAAAGGCCCTGGAGATCGGCTTCAGCCTCGGCGAAAAGAAATAAAAAGAGAATTGATATGGCCGAAAAGTGCTTCCCACCACGGGAAGCACTTTTCTTTGCCTGCTGCCTTTGGAGGCCGCCCCATCGTGGCCGGTGAATTTGTGAGAGGGCGCAGACTCCGGCTCCGTAGCTACAGATGCACGCGCCGTAAGTCTTGGGCCTTGCGCAGCTAGCACCGTCGCCAACTGTCATCCATGACAGATGGCTCCTCGCCCGGCCGTCCATGGCCGGGCGTGCTGCTGCGCTAAGGCCGCTTCGACAACGGCGCGTAGCATCTTCTGCAAAGTCGCCGTTCGTCTGCGCCCCCTCACAAATCAACAACTCGAACGATGGCCTATTTTATTTTTTTCCCTCGCAAGGGTTTTCCTGGCAAAGGGCGAATATGTAGTAGGCCCAAAAGGCACTTATAAAGAAAGGGGATGAAGCATAATGGCAGCAGACATCATGGAGAACGAAGCCAGCGCCAAGAAGCTGAGCTGGGAGGCGTTCGTAAAGCAGGACGTCCTCAATTTCCTGCTCGGCCACAACCTCCAGGCGGTCACCGTCGACGACGGCGCCGGCCGGAAAGCCGTAATCAAGCGCAACACCAAGGGAGAATATATCGTTCAGATCACCTCCAACGAAATTCTGTAACAGCTAAAGTCATGGCGAGCTGCGTAAACAACCGGCTCGCCTTCTTTTTTCCCTTATGGATAATTGTCACACATATGTCATATTTTGCTGCTATCCTAAAGAAAAGCAGCAGACAAGACGTCGTTCCGCCTGGCCATGACCGACCGGTCAGTCATATATGCCCCGGTAACGTCCGGATGTCCCCGCGCGGGCGGGCAATTCGAATAGGAGGGGAGACACCATGCGGAAGACGATCGCCGTGCTTGTCGTGCTATTCTCGCTGGCGGCCCCGGCAGCGGCCGGGCAGAGCGAATCCGTAAGCCCGAACTACGATTTCTCCACAGTCAAAACCGTGCTGATCATGGAACCCACCTTCGCCTACGGCGGCTTCGACGTCGGCGGCAGAAACAAATTCGTCGTTTACCCCGCGTCGGCCGAAAAAATCACCGCCATGCTGGGCGACCGCAAACGCAACTTGCCGCACCTGCAATTCGTCACCCTCACCTACGTCACCGCCCGCGTCAAGGCTGACCCTGCTCTCGCCGCCGAGCTGCCGGACGACCCCAAGGCACTCTCCGCCCTGGTGCGGCGGGAGATGCCCAAGTACGCCGACCTCGTGCTGTACTGCGATATCCGCGACTTCGGCTGGTTCTACGAATGGCAGGAGGCCTACTATACCACCGAAACGGTCATCGATAAAGTAAGGTATCACGAACGGTCCTCCGACGGCAAAAAAGTCTCCGGCTGGATGGAAGTGCCCCGCACCGTCGACGTCTATCACCCGGCCCGTCACAAGATCTTCGACAGCGCCGAGGCCCGCTTCGCCTTGCTCGACGCGCGGACCTGGCGGTACGTCTGGCAGTTTACCGACTCTCGCAGCCGTGTCTCCTTCGCCTGGAGCGGCAACTACGACGCCACCGGCCCCGAATCAGTCATGGGCCGCATCTTCGACGCCGCGTTCGAGAAAATGCCCATGCGCCCCCGGGAGGGTAATTGAATCGGTTGCTACGGGAGGAAAATTCGGCAGGGTTATATGAAAAGCGGCGAAAATAGAAATAATATCACCATACTGCGTTAATTTGCCAAAGGAGTGATATTATGCCTGTAAAAAATGATATGACCGCCGACTCCCTCCGCTCCGCCTACGGCGGAGAATCTATGGCCAGCATGCGGTACCTGATATGGGGCGAGCATGCCGCCAAACAGGGGATGCCCAACATCGCCCGCCTGTTCGCCGCCGTAGCCTTCGCCGAGCAGGCCCACGCCACCAACCACTTCCGCGAGCTGTGCGACCAGGCCGGCGGAGCGGCGGTGACGGCCGGCGCCGTATTCGGCCTCGGCACGGTGGCGGAAAACCTCCAGGGGGCCATCGACGGCGAACTGCACGAAATCGAGCAGATGTACCCCGTCTACCTGCATACTGCCCAGTTCCAGCAGGAAAAAGGCGCGGAGCGTGCTTTCCGCTTCGCCCTAGAGGCGGAAAAGATTCACGCCAAGATGTTCAAGACCGCCCAGGACGCGGCTAAGGAGAACAAGGACATGGCCCTGGGAGACGTCTACATCTGCCCGGTCTGCGGCCACACCGGCGAGGGTGAGCCGCCCGATTTCTGCCCGGTCTGCGGTGTGAAGAAAAATCTGTTCAGGCTGTTCCCGGCCGAAAAATAACGACTGCTCCTAAATCCCGCCGGACGCATTATCGGCCCGTCTTCCTGGCATGCTAACGGTACCAGTAAAAGCAGGAGGGAAGACAGTGGACAACGCCGATACCACCCAAGCGACAGCGGGACAGACTACCGCCGCAGCGCAGATGCCCGGTCTCCAGCAAGTGCGGCAACAGGTCGCCGCCCTGCGGCAGACGCTGCAGACCCTCATGATGGAAAAACAATACGCCGACGGCGAGATCGTCACCGCCTCGGCCGCCCTCGACGCCCAGCTCGAGGATTATGACCGGACGCTGAGCGACAAGAAGCAGCCTGGCATGAGAACGTTTTGACCTACACCCAGAAAGCCGCGAATTCATTCGCGGCTTTCTGGGTGTTTCAGCGGTTGCACCCCTTGTGCCCGTGGCAGGTCGTACACGCATAGCAGGTGTGGAAGAGGGGACAGCTGATGTCCGCCAGGACGATAAAAAGTACCAACCACAGTATCAGCAGGCCGAAGGGCGATACGCCCAGGCCTGGCAGCGATCCGTTCATTCCTGCCACCTCCCTGGCGATGGGATAATATAGGCTATGCCGCGGGACCCCGATTGGGACCGGGAGCGTAGGCAGTTTGGCAAAGCGTCGCTTTTAAAAAGACGCTTTTTTGTAATGAAAAGAGAGCCTCCCAAGTTCGGGAGGCTCTCTTCATTGCCACTAGTGGAAGTGGAACTCATCCTTCTTTTTTGCCGGCGCTTCCTCGTCCTTGATCTCGTCGGCGAGGATGTCGGCCACATGCCTTACCTTGATATTCGGCGCCTGCTTGTCGAGGCCGCCGCCGATCTGCATCATGCAGGCCGGGCAGCCGACCGCCACCACCTGGGCGCCGCTGTCCTTGATATTGTCGATCTTCTGCTTGAGGATGGGGGCCGACAGCTCCGAATACTTGATGCCGAAAGCGCCCGCCATGCCGCAGCACTTGTCGCAGTCCTTCATCTCCACCACCTCGCACGAACCGGTGCTCTCCAGCAGCTTGCGCGGTTCCTCGTGGATATTGAGCACCCGCTTCATGTGGCAGGAATCGTGGAAGGTGACCTTCGTAGCCCCCGGCTTCTTCTCCAGGCGGCCGGCCTTCTCGTACTCGGCGCACACGAACTGCGAGAACTCCTTCACCTTGGCGGCGAACGCCTTGGCCCGCTCCGCCCACGCGGGATCGTCGGCAAGGATTTCCGGGTAGGTAACGTGCAGCGTCTCGGTGCAGCTCGGGCAGGCGGCAATCACATAATCGACGCCCGCCTTCTCGAACGCCTCGATGTTTCGCTTGGCGATCTTCTTGGTCGTCTCCACGTCGCCGAAACCGACCACCGGCTTGCCGCAGCAGCTCTGATCCTCGGGGAACACCACGGCGATATTCAGATCCTGCAGCACCTTATAGACCGATTCGCCCGTCTCGGGGAAAACGAAGTCCATATTGCAGCCGCTGAAGAACGCCACCTTCTTGGCCGGGGCGTCCAGCTGCTTCGTAATCTTGCGGATCCGGTCCCTGAGCGGCGTGTCGGCGATCGCCGGCAGGCTGCGGCCCTCCGTCATGCCGGCCATGAAGAGCGGCAGGTGACGGATGAAGCGGCCGGACTGCACCGGCTTCTGGCCGATCGCGGCCGTCCGCAGCAGGCTGTGGAACAGGCGGCGGTTGGAAATGACATTTTCGAACAGCAGCTTCAGCGAGAACGGCAGACCGTGGTCCTTGACCCCTCTGGCCCGCAGCTCCTCGATCAGGCCGGGGATGTTGATCCTGCCCGGACAGACCGTCGTGCACTTGCGGCAGCCGATGCACAGCTCGTTGATCTTCTCGAAATCGCCCATGCTGTTGAAAAACGCCGTCAGGATGGCGCCGATGCCGCCGGCGTAGATGTGGCCGTAAACGTGGCCGCCCACCAGTTGGTAGACCGGGCAGACGTTCAGGCACGAGGCGCAGCGGACACACTGGTAGATCTCCTTGAACTTATCGTCCTTGGCGGCCTTCAGCCGGCCGTTGTCGAACAATATTATGTGCAGTTCCTTATCCTGCTCCACCCACTTGCCGTCCTGCTTGACCATCGCCGGCGCCGGTCCGCAGATCATGCTCACATAGCTGGTCGCGAGCTGAGCGGTGGCGCTGCGGGGCAGGGAGCGGAGAATGGGGATGGTATCCTTGATCGTCGGAATGAGCTTCTCGTAACCGATTATCACCACATGGACGCGGGGCAGGGTTGTGACCAGCCTCGCGTTGCCTTCGTTGGTCACCAGGCCGATAGCGCCGTTTTCGGCGATGCCGAAGTTCGCGCCCGAGATGCCCATATCAGCCTGCAGGAATTCCTCGCGCAGCGTCTTGCGGGCCGTCTGCACCATAAAGGGGATATCGGGGGGAATATCCTCGTTCAGTTCCTTGGAGAAATACTCGGCCACCTGCTGGCGGTTGAGGTGGATGGCGGGCATAACCATGTGCGACGGCGTATGGCCGGCCAGAGCGATAATCCACTCGCCGAGGTCGGTCTCCTTCACGTGAACGCCGGCAGCCTCTAGGTCGTGGTTGAGGTGGATCTCCTCCGACGCCATCGACTTCGACTTGACGACCCTTTTCACGCCTTTTTCCTGGCACAGGTCGAGCAGGTACTTCTTCAGCGCCGGGCCGTCCGCGGCGCGGAACACCTTGGCGCCCCGCTTGCTGGCTTCGGCTTCGAACTTGTCGGCGATCGCCTCGATATCGGCCACAGCGGCGACCTTCATCGCTTTAAGCTCATCGCGCAGCGCCTCGACATCGCCGACATTCTCGTACGCTTTGGCCCGCGACACGGGGTAGGCTTCGCCGAAGCGGCCTAAAGCGCCGCGCAGCACATCGTCCTTCAGCTTCTGGCTTATCTCCTTCTTGATGTTGCGTTCTTTGCCTGCCATTACGCGACACCTCCGCCGGCGGTCTCATCGACAGCGATTATTATGAACCTGCTGGGGCCGTGGACGCCGATGGTAAGGACCCGTTCGATGTCGGCCGTGCGGCTGGGACCGGTAATGAAAGAAAGATAGCCGCGGTCGAATACCTTGGCGACGACGCCGATCGCGTCCGCCATCGCCGGGACGATTTTGCCGCTGTTCATGAACACGACGTGAACGGGGGGAAGGGTGGACACCAGGCGGCTTTCGATCGCGAGGGCATCCTGGAGAACGCTGCCTGTCTCGGCGACGCCGAACTCCACCCCCGACACGCCGAGATCGGCGGTATCGGCGTGGGCGGCGATATCGCCCGCCTCGGTGTAGACTTCAAGGCCGGCGGCCTTCAGAGCTTCATACGCACCGGCGCTCGCGGCGAGCGGGCAGTCGACGGCCACCGCTTTCTTGGCCCCGAGGTTCTTGGCAAGTTCGACAAGCACGGCCTGTGCTTCGGCGACGGTCGCTACGCGGAAGACTTCGGCGGAGACGTTCTTGGCGCGGGTCTCGAACTCCCCGAAGAGGTGCGGACCGTAATTGCCGACCGGGAGAGCCTGCTCCCAGTTCTCGCACACCTTTTTCATCATATCACTCCCCTGCATGGTATGGTGGACTGACCAGTATCTCCATATATTCGGGTAGCACCAGCGGAAATCCTCCAGTAAAGTAGGAAAAATACTAAATTTTCTTACAGGCGGCGCAAGATTTTTCCTACAGCCGTGTAAGAAAAAACCTTACATCGTTTTCCGGCGGTCAGACGGTACAAATTGGTTTGCAAGCAGCCGATTTGGTCGCCGGCAGGCAAATATTTCTCTTTTTTGCTTTTAATAGAAGGAATATCGTAATACTGGCCGAATATAAGCACATAATATCAACCACACTGTCAGTAATTTCATACGATAGGGAACAGGTGCTTTGCTTAAAAGGGAAGCCGGTCAAATCCGGCGCGGTCCCGCCACTGTATTGGTGAGCCAGCCACAATATGCCACTGGGCGACCGGGAAGGCGTGGTGAAGCGATGAACCAAAGCCAGGAGACCTGCCTGTTCTAACACGCGCCGTTACGACCTACGGAAGATAGGCAGGTGGGTAAATAGGTATAACAATTATAATTATTGTTATTATTTATACCCCCTGTTTGCAGGGGGTATTTTCATGTCCACCCAGCCCCTCCGCCGGGGCATAACCACCGGCACCTGCGCCGCCGCCGCCGCCAAGGCGGCCGTCCTTGCCGCTCTCGGCCGTCCGGCTGCCGCGGTCGAGGTCACTACGCCGCAGGGCAAAACCATCCGCGTCGATGTCGCCGGCAGCAGCGCCATCGCAGGCGGCGGCCGGGCCGCCGTCGTCAAGGATGCCGGCGACGACCCCGATGTCACCGACGGCGTTACCGTCACCGTGGATGTCGCCATCACCGCCGGCGAGGCCATCGCCATCCGCGCCGGCGAAGGCGTCGGCACAATCACCAAACCCGGCCTGGCCGTGCCGGTAGGCCAGCCGGCGGTCAACCCCGGCCCGCGCCGGATGATCGAAACCGCCCTCCGCGACGTACTGCCCGCCGGCCGGGGCGCCGTCGCCACCATCGCCATCCCCGGCGGCCGCGAACTTGCCGCCCGCACCCTCAACCCCGTCCTTGGCATCGCAGGCGGCCTGTCCGTCATCGGCACCACCGGCATCGTCGAACCGATGTCCGAGGAAGCGTGGAAAACCTCTCTCACCCCCCAGATAAGCGTCGTCAAAGCCCTCGGCTACGATACCGCCGTTTTCGTCCCCGGCAAGATCGGCCAGGACATTGCCATAAACAGCTGCCGCCTGCCCGCCGATCGCGTCGTCCAGACCTCGAACTTCATCGGCCACATGCTGACAAGCGCCGCCGATCAAGGCATGAAAAACATCCTGCTGTTCGGCCACCTCGGCAAAATCGTCAAAGTCGCCGCCGGCATCTTTCACACCCACAGCCGCATGGCCGACGCCCGGCTCGAGACGCTCGCCGCCTACGCCGCCGCCGAAGGCGCCCCCCGCGAGGCGGTCGAAGAAATCCTCGCCTGCGTAACCACCGAAGCCGCGGTCGACGTCATCGGCCGCTACCCCGTCACCGGCGTCTGGCGACGTCTGGCCGCACAAGCCAGCACCCGCGCCACCCGCTTCGTCCATGGCCGGCTGACCGTCGGCACCGCCATCGTCACCCTCAAAGGCGACATCCTCGGCCTCGATGATCAGGCCGCGCAAATCGGAGGCACCCTCGGATGGACCATAAAATAACTGTCATCGGCATCGGCCCCGGCTCGCCCGACTACCTGCCCCCCATAGCGGCCCGCGCCATCGCCGGCGCAAAGGTGCTCGTCGGCGGCAGCCGGGCCCTGGCCGCCTTTGCCCCCGCCGGCAGCGAAACGTACACCATCGGCAGCGACATCGCCGCCGTCCTCGCCTACATCGGCCGCCGCCTGGCGGACAGCGACATCGCCGTCCTCGTCTCCGGCGACCCTGGCTTTCACAGCCTGCTCGTCGCCCTCCGCCGCGAATTCGGCCCCGAACGGCTTGAAGTCATCCCCGGCGTCAGCTCCGTCCAGCTCGCCTTCGCGCGCCTGGCCTGCCCCTGGCAGGACGCCGTCCTGGCCAGCCTCCACGGCCGCGCGGCGGCGGACGGCACGCTCGACTACGCGCCAGGCAAAAAACTCGCCCTCCTCACCGACGCCGCCAACGCCCCTCGCGCCATCGCCGGCGAACTCCTCGCCCGCGGCTGGCCTCCGGCCGCGTCCGTCTGGCTGTGCGCCGACCTCTCGTATCCCGGCGAACAGGTCCTGGCGACCGACCTCGCCGCCGCGGCCGACGGCCACGGCTTCGAACACTGTGTAATGGTGGTGATGGCATGACACCCGCCGTTCCCGGCATACCCGACCAAGAATTCATCCGCGGCGATATCCCCATGACCAAGCAGGAAATCCGCATCCTTGCCCTCGTCAAGGCCAGGCTCGGCCCCGCCGCCACCGTCATCGACATCGGTGCCGGCACAGGCTCGCTCAGCGTCGAGGCCGCCCTGCTCGCCCCCGGCGGCCGCGTTTTCGCCGTCGAAAAAGAGGCTGAGGGAGTGGCGCTCATCCGCGCCAACGCCGCCAAATTCGCCGCCGCCAACATCGAAATCGTCACAGGGGCGGCCCCCGAGGCCCTCGCCGGCCTTCCCGCCGCCGACGCCATCTTCGTGGGCGGCAGCGGCGGCCACCTCGCCGCCATCCTCGCCGCCGCCGACCGGCTGCTCAAACCCGGCGGCCGCCTAATCCTCACCGCCGTCACCGTCGAAACGCTCCAACAGGCGCTCGCCGATCTCGAAGCGCGGCCCGGCTACAGTACCGAGGCCGCCGGCGTCCAGGTCACCCGGCTTCACAAGGCGGGCGGCAAGCACCTCTTCCAGGCCAACAACCCCGTATACATCATAGCCTGCACCAAGGGAGGACCAAATGACCGGTAAATTTTACGGCATCGGCGTCGGGCCGGGCGACCCCGACCTGCTGACCATTCGCGCCGCCGAACTTCTCAAAACAGCAGAGGTCGTCTGCCTCCCCCGTTCGGCCGCCGACAACGAAAGCGTCGCCCGCAAGGTAGCCGGCGCTTACATCCGCCCCGCCGCGGAAATAATCGAAGTACCCACCCCCATGACCCGCGACAAGGCGCTCCTGGAAGCCGAATGGCGCCGCGGCGCCGAGAAAATCGCCGCCTGCCTCGCCGCCGGCAAAAACGTCGCCTTCATCACCATCGGCGACGCCATGCTGTTCAGCACCTACACCTACCTCCTCAAACACGTCCGCGCCATCATGCCCGACGTCGAAGTCGAAAGCGTCCCCGGCGTCACCTCGTTCGCCGCCGCCGCCGCCCACCTAAATATCCCCCTCGCCGAAGGGACGGAAAAACTCGCCGTCCTCCCGGCCGTCGACGACCCTGAGGCCCTCCGGCCCCTCCTGGCCGCCTTCGACAACGCCGTGCTCATGAAGGTGGCCGGCAAATACGAAGAAATCGTCGCCGTCCTCGGCGACCTCGGCCTCAAGGACAAAGCCGTCTTTGTCAGCAGACTGGGCTATCCCGACCAGTTCGTCACCCGCGACCTCGACAGCCTCATTGGCAAAAAACGCGACTACCTGTCGCTCATCCTGATAAAAAAGGGGGGACTCGGATGACACTGCACTTCGTAGGCGCCGGCCCCGGCGACCCCGAACTCATCACCGTCAAAGGCCAGCGTCTTCTCGCCGCCGCCGACACCATCATCTACGCCGGCTCGCTCGTCAACCCGGCCCTCCTCGGCCTCGCCAAACCGGACGCCGTCATCATGAACAGCGCCACCATGACCCTTGACGAGGTCATCGCCGCCATCGCCCAGGCAACCGGCGAAGGCCGGGAAGTGGTCAGGCTGCACACCGGCGACCCCAGCATCTACGGGGCGATAAAAGAACAGATGGACGCCCTCGACGAGCGCGGCATAAAGTACGAAGTCATCCCCGGCGTCAGCTCCTTCCTCGCCGCCGCCGCCGCCCTGCACTGCGAATACACCCTGCCGGAGGTAAGCCAGACAATTATCGTCACCCGCCTCGAAGGCCGCACCCCGGTGCCCGAGCGCGAGAAACTGGCCGCGCTCGCCAGCCACCGCGCGACGATGTGCATCTTCCTCAGCGTCCATATGCTCGACAGCGTCGTCGGCGAGCTCACCGCCGGCGGCTACCCCGCCGACACCCCCATCGCCGTCGTCCAGAAGGCCTCCTGGCCTGACGAGAAAATCTACCGCGGCACCCTCGCCACCATCGCCCGCACAGTAGAAGAGGCTGGCGTCGACCGCACCGCCATGATCGTGGTCGGCAATTGTCTCGGCGATGACTACGCGTTATCCAAGCTATACTCTCCCGGTTTCGGGCACATGTTCAGGGAGGCAAAATGAAAACCGCAGTAATTTCCGTAACCGACAATGGGGCCCGCCTGGCGGTCAAGATGGCGGCCAACCTCACCTGTAAAATCGACCTCTACGCCAAGGAAGGCAGGGAAGGGGGGACGGACGCCCTGACCTACGCCAGCCTCAGCGAGCTCGTCGCCGAGATCTATGCCAAATACAACGGCCTGGTTTTCATCATGGCCACCGGCATCGTCGTCCGCCTCATCGCCCCCCACATCCGCGACAAGCGCTACGACCCGGCCGTCGTCGTCATGGACGAAGCCGGCCGTCACGCCATCAGCCTGCTCGCCGGGCACCTCGGCGGCGCCAACGAACTGACCCATATCATCGCCAAAGCGGCGGGCGCGACCCCGGTTATAACCACCGCCACCGACATACAGCAGAAGCCCGCCCCCGACGTGCTGGCCGCCCGCATCGGGCTGGAGATCGAACCCTTCGACCAACTCAAGCACATCAACGCCGCCATTGTCGCCGGCCAGAAGGTCGTCTACTTTATCGACTGTTCGCTGCCCAACTACGAGCACTACGTCAACCAGGCAGCCGAGCAATGCATCATGCTCGTCACTGCCGACGACCTCGTCCACACCGACAGGTACGACGCCGCTGTCGTCATCTCCGACAAGGAACTTTACATGGTCAAACCCCATATATTCCTGCGCCCGGCCACCATGGCCGTCGGCGTGGGCTGCCGGCGGGGCGTTCCCAGCGCGGCGCTGTTCACCGCCATCACCGACGCCTGCCGCAAGATCGGCCGCAGCGTCAAAAGCGTGGATGTCGTCGCCACCACCGACGCCAAGGACGACGAAATCGGCCTGCTGGCCATGGTAGAGCAGATGGCCGTGCCCTTCAAGACATACAGCAACGAACAACTTCTGCAGAGCATCGAAAAATACGGGCTAGAAACATCGGAATTCGTAGAAGAACAGATTGGAGTGGGGAACGTATGCGAAGCGGCGGCCCTCTTAGCGGCGGGAACGGACAAGCTCCTGCTGGGCAAAACGATTTACGACAAAATAGCGGTGGCCATCGCCGAGGTCAAATCGCCGTCGTTGGACTAGGCCCCGGCAGCCTCGCCGACATGAGCAAACGGGCGGCCGACACTCTCGCCGCCGCCGAAGTCATTGTCGGTTACGACACTTATCTCCGCCTTATCGCCGATTTTCTGCCAGGCAAAAGAATCATCGGCACCGGCATGACCCAGGAGATCGACCGCTGCCAGGCGGCCGTTCAGGAAGCCATGGACGGACGGCGGGTGGCCGTCGTCTCCAGCGGCGACCCCGGCATATACGGCATGGCCGGTCTGGTGCTCGAACTCGTCTTCAAGTACCCGCCGGCGCTCCGGCCCGCGGTCGACATCATCCCCGGCATCAGCGCCATCGGTGCCGCGGCGGCCCTTCTCGGCGCCCCTCTCATGCACGACTTCGCCGTTATCAGCCTCAGCGACCTCCTCACCCCCTGGGACACCATCGTCAAACGGGTCGAGATGGCCGCCGCCGGCGACTTCGTAATCGCCCTCTATAACCCCAAGAGCACCCGCCGGGTAAGCCAGATCGAGCAGGTGCGGGAAATCGTCCTCCGGCACCGTCCGGCGGCCACGCCGGTTGGCATCGTTCACCACGCCAGCCGCGAGAACGAAAGCGTCGTCCTGTCCGACCTCGAAAACTTCACCAGCGAGCACATCGACATGTTCTCCCTCGTCATCATCGGCAACAGTCGCACCTACACCGCCGCCGGGCGGATGATAACCCCGCGGGGGTACTCGCTATGATCGTCATCCTCGCCGGCACCAGGGACGGGAGGGAACTCGCGGCCACTCTCGCCCGGCAGGGCTGGCCGGTCAGCGTCGCCGTCGTCTCCGAATACGGCCGCAAACTGGCCGCCAAAGACGGGTTGACCGTCCACGCCGGCGGCCGGGACGCCGCAGGCATGGTCGCCCTGTTCAAAACGGAAGGCGCCCGGGCGGTCATCGACGCCAGCCATCCCTACGCCGTCAACGCGTCCAACAACGCCCAGGCCGCCTGCGCAGCCCTCGACCTGCCCTACCTGCGTTACGAGCGCCCGCAGGCCCCTCTGCCGGATTACGATAAACTCCACCGGGCCGCGGATGCCGCCGAGGCAGCCCGGCTGGCCGCCAGCCTTGGGAAGGTGCTCTTTCTGGCCACCGGCAGCCGCACCCTGGCAGTCTTCAAAAACGAACCCCTGCTCGCCGGCAGCCGCCTGATCGCCCGCGTCCTCCCCGAGCCAGAAATCCTGTCCTTATGCCGGCGCCTGGGCTTTCCCCCCGCCGACATCATCGCCCTGCAGGGCCCATTTTCCCACCAGCTCAACCTCGCCCTATTCCGCGAATACGGCGCCGAGGTCGTCATCACCAAAAACAGCGGCTTCGTAGGCGGCACCGACAGCAAAATCAGCGCCGCCATCGAGCTAAGCCTGCCCCTTATCGTCATTGACCGGCCGGACGTCGAGTACGGCCGCATCGCCGCCGATTTCGACGCCGTAAGCGACTTTGTCAGGGAGGTCTTACAATGAAACAGGGAATCGTAGTACTCGGCCACGGCAGCCGCGCCAGCGTCGGCGAAGCCAACCAGGTCGTATTCCAGATCAGCGACATCATCAAACAGCGCCTCGGCAGCGACCTGGTGGAAACGGCCATCATGAACCGCAAATCCGAGCTCGCCACCATCGAGGACGCCGTCGCCAGCCTCGTCGCCCGCGGCGCGGACAGTATCGTCGTTGTGCCGATGTTCTTCGCCAACGGCATGCACATCCAGCACGACATCCCCGAAGAAATCAGCGCCCTAAAGAACCGCTTCCCCGGCGTCGCCGTCACCATGGCCGCGCACCTCGGCCCCGACCCCCGCATCGCCGACATCCTGCTGGATCGCATCCGGGAGGCTGAATAAGTGGAATTCATCACCGACCCCAGCCTGATCGAAGAACGGAGCATGGCGATCATCGCCCCCCATATAGCCGCCCTCGGCCTTACGCCCGCCGCCGCGAAAATATACTCCCGCATCATCCACGCCGCCGGCGACGTCGACTACGCCAACCACATCCGCATCCATCCCCTGGCCGCCGAAGCCGCCGGCCGGGCCCTCAAGTCCGGCTGCGACATCTTCTGCGACGTCGAGATGGTGCGCACCGGCATCAACCGGCGCCGTCTGGGCGAGCTCGGCGGCAGCGCCCACTGCCTGATCGCCGACCCGGCGATTGCCGCTGCGGCCAAAAGCGCCGGCACCACCCGCGCCATGGCCGCGATGCGGGCCTTCGGTCCCCGGCTGCACGGAGCGGTCGTCGCCATCGGCAACGCCCCCACCGCGCTGTTCGAACTGCTCAAAATCATCGCCGAAACGGACATCCGGCCGGCGGCGATCATCGGCGTGCCCGTCGGCTTCGTCGGCGCAGCCGAATCGAAAGAACTGCTGGCCGCCACCGCCCCCGTACCCTACATAACGGTGGCCGGCACCAAGGGCGGCAGCCCCATCGCCGCCGCCGCCGTCAACGCCATCCTCTACCTGCAGGGCTGAGCGCCATGAGCACCGCAGCAGCCCCGCTTCTCATCTACACCGGCGACGGCAAAGGCAAAACCACCGCGGCCCTAGGGCTGGCGGTCGCCGCCGCGGCCTGCGGCCGGCGGGCGGTCGTCGTCCAGTTCCAGAAGGGCGGCGGCTACAGCGGCGAACTATTCGCCCAGGCCTACCTGCCGGCCCTCACCATCCGCCAGTTCGGGCACGGCTGCGCCAGCGCCGCCCGCATCAGAAGCGGCGAAGCCGTCTGCAGCAAATGCGGCGAGTGCTTCCGGGCCAACAGGGACCCGGCCAACCCCTACGCCGCCCAGGCCCTCGACTACGCCGTTCGGGTGCTGCGGGACGAACGCCCCGCCGTCCTCGTCCTCGATGAAATCAGCCATGCCGTGCGCCGCGGGCTGCTGAGCCTCGGCCAGGTCACCGCCCTCCTGGGCGCGCGGCCGCCGGGCGCAACCATTGTCCTCACCGGCCGCCACATGCCCGAGGCTCTCGTCGAGCTAGCCGATCAAGTCACTTATTGCCGCGCCGTAAAGCACCCTATGAAAATCGGAATTGACGCCCGGCGCGGCATCGAATACTAAAATACCTGGGGGTCGTTGATAAACCCCCATCTGCGTTGTTAGCCCTCCGGGCGCTTGCTAGCGTACGTTCGAGTACGCGTCGCGGCGCGTCCTCGGGCTGCCTAGCATCTGGGGATTTCTGAACGACCCGCACAATCCGTTTGAGAAAGGCGATATGCCGATGAAGCAGCTAAATATCCCCCGCATAGTCATCGCCGGCACCAGCAGCGGCGTCGGCAAAACCACCATCGTCGCCGGCCTGCTCGCCGTCCTCAGGCAACGGGGCCTGCGCGTGCAGTCGTACAAGATCGGTCCCGACTACATCGACCCCGGCTACCACAAATTGGCCAGCGGCGTACCCGCCCACAACCTCGACACCTGGCTGGTGCCGGAAGACGAACTCGTCCCCCTGTTCGCCAAAACCGCAGTCGGGGCGGACATTGCCGTCATCGAAGGCGTCATGGGCCTCTTCGACGGCGGACGGGGCGGCATCAGCAGTACCGCCGCCATCGCCAGGGCGCTCGGCGCCCCGGTCGTCGTCGTGCTCGACGCCCGCTCGGCCGGCGAAAGCGTCGCCGCCACCGCCCTCGGCTTCGCCACCTACGACCGGCAGCTCACCGTCGCCGGCTTCATCGTCAACCGCCTCGGCTCCGAAACTCACCGGGCCATCGTCGCCGACGCCCTTGGCCGGCTCGGCCTGCCCGTATTCGGTTGCCTGCAGCGCAGCGACAGCCTCGGTGTCGGCGAACGCCACCTCGGCCTCATCCCGGTGACCGAGCAATCGGAGGCCGTCCTGCGCGTCGAACTCATGCGGGCGGCCGTCGACCGCGACCTCGACGTGGACGGACTGCTCGGCGTCGCCGCCGGCGCGCCGCTCCTTCGCGTGCCCGCGCCCGCCGCCGCCGCCGCCAAAACGGCGCGCATCGGCGTCGCCCGCGACGAAGCCTTCTCCTTCTACTACCCGGAGAGCCTCGCCGTCCTCGAAGAGCACGGGGCGGAGCTCGTTCCCTTCAGCCCCCTCCACGACCAGGCGTTGCCTGCCGTCGACGGCCTCGTCATCGGCGGCGGCTTCCCCGAAATGTTTCTCAGCGACCTGGCCGCCAACCAACCCATGCTCGAAGACATCCGTCGCGCCGTCCGCCGGGGCATGCCCACCTACGCCGAATGCGGCGGTCTCATGTACCTGACCAAGGAAATCGTCGCCTTCGACGGCCGCTCCTTCCCGCTGGTCGGCCTCGTGCCCGCCGTCTGCCGCATGGAAAGCCGCCTGCAGACCGTCGGCTACGTCGAAGCCACCGCCATGGGCGACAACGTCCTCTGCCGCGCAGGCGATGTCCTCCGCGGCCACGAATTCCACTTCTCCCGCATGGAGCTCACCTGCCCGGCCGACGACTTCGACTGGGCATTCCAGTTCAAAAAAATGCGCACAGGCAACGTCTACCTCGGCGGTTTCGCCGCCGGCAGCCTCCTGGCTTCATATTTGCACATGCACTTTGCCGGCAACCGCGGCGCGGCGGCCATATTCGCCGCCCAGTGCCGCGCCTTCCGGGCCGCGGGAGGGGGAAAACGATGAGCGGCAAGATTGTTCTCGTCACCGGCGGGGCCCGCAGCGGCAAATCGTCCTTCGCCGAAAAATACGTCGCCGCCCTCGGCGTTCCTGTAGCCTACATCGCCACCGCCGAAACGCTCGACCCCGAGATGGAAGCCCGCGTCGCCCTCCACCGCGCCCGCCGGCCCGCTACCTGGCATACCTATGAAGCCCCCCGCGCTGCCCACGAGGCACTCGCAAAGGCAGGGACCGCCGCCGTCCTGTTCGACTGCCTCACCGTCTATGTCGCCAACCTCCTGCTCGATCCCGCCGCCCCCGCCAGCCCGGAAGAGCGGCACAGCCATATCGCGGGCGAGATCGCCAAACTGGCCGCCGCCGCCCGCGCCGCCGCCGCCACCGTCGTCTTCGTCACCAACGAGGTGGGCGCCGGCATCGTCCCCGACAACGCCCTGGCCCGCGAATACCGCGACCTGGCCGGCCTGGCGAACCAGCAGATCGCCGCTGTCGCCGACGAAGTATATCTGGTCGTTAGCGGCATCCCCGTAAATATAAAACAACTGGCAGCGAAAATCCCGACCGTCTGAAAAGGCGGTTGCACAGAATGAGGCAAATATATGTCTAAGGCAATCATGCTGCAAGGAACAAGTTCCCATGTCGGCAAATCCATCCTCGCCACCGCCCTCTGCCGGATATTCCGCCAGGACGGCCACCGCGTCGCGCCCTTCAAGGCCCAGAACATGGCCCTCAATTCCTATGTCACCAAAAGCGGCGGCGAGATGGGCCGCGCCCAGGTGGCCCAGGCCGAGGCCGCCGGGCTCGAGCCGGCCGTCGAAATGAACCCCGTCCTCCTCAAACCGACCGGCAACGCCTCCTCCCAGGTCGTTGTCCTCGGCCGCCCGGTCGGCAACATGTCGGCCAGCCAGTATCACGCCGGCTACAGCCGCGAGCTCCTCGCCGTCGTCGAAAAGTCGCTGCGCTCCCTCCAGACCGCCTACGACGTCGTCGTCATCGAAGGCGCCGGCAGCCCGGCCGAAGTCAACCTCAAAGCCAACGACATCGTCAACATGCGGATCGCCAAGCTGGCCCCCGCCCCCGTGCTGCTCATCGCCGACATCGACCGCGGCGGGGCGCTGGCCTCCATCGTCGGCACCCTCGAACTATTGGAGCCCGACGAACGCGACCTTGTCAAAGGCATCATTATCAACAAATTCCGCGGCGACATCGCCCTCCTCCGGCCGGCGGTCGATTTTCTCGCCGCCAGGACCGGCAAACCTGTCGTCGGCGTCATCCCCCACCTCGACGACCTCGGCATCGACGACGAGGACTCCGTCTCCCTCGACGACAAGCGCCAGAGCAGGGCAGGGGAGGGGGGAGGGCAGGCCGACATCGACATCGCCGTTCTCCGCCTGCCGAAAATCTCCAACTTCACCGACTTCACCGCCCTCGCCGGCGAGCCGGGCGTCGCCGTGCGCTACGTCGCCGCCGGGCAGCAGCTCGGCGCCCCCGACCTCGTTATCCTCCCCGGCAGCAAGAACACCACCGAAGACCTCCTGTGGCTGCGCGCCCAGGGCTTTGACCGCGCCATCGCCCGCCTCGCCGCCGCCGGCGTCCCCGTCGTCGGCATCTGCGGCGGCTACCAGATGCTCGGCCGCGAAGTGCGCGACCCCGACCACACCGAATCGGCCAACGACCGGGTCGACGGTCTCGGCCTATTGGACGCCGTCACCACCTTCGCCGCCGACAAGATAACCCATCAGGTCGCAGCCGCCTGCGACGCCAGCCCCTTCCTCAGCCTCGGCTTCACCGCCGGCGACCTTGCCGGCTACGAAATCCACATGGGCCGCACCGAGTTCCTCACCCCCGTCACTCCCGCCTTCACCATCACCGCCCGTTCCGGCGGCCATGTCCGCGAATGCGACGGCGCGGTCCGCGACGACGGCCTCGTCATGGGCACCTACATCCACGGCATCTTCGACAACGACGCCTTCCGGCGGGCGGTGATCGGCGCCCTCCGAGCCCGCAAGGGCCTCGCCCCCCTGGCGGCCGGCACCGACACCCGCAGCCACAAGGAACGCAGCTACGACCGCCTCGCCGCCCACGTCCGCGCCCACCTCGACATGGACCTGATCTACCGCATCCTCGGTGCCCCATGCTGAGCACCGCCAAATACCTGCCCGGTCTCGCCCTCGTCCTCGATACCCTCATCGGCGACCCGCGGACGGGCTGGCACCCCGTCGTCCTCATCGGCAACCTCATCGCCGCCCTCGAAAAACGGCTCCTCAACCCCGCGGCAGCGCCTAGCGCCAAACGCCTCGCCGGCCTTATCCTCGTCCTTACCGTCCTCGCCGTAAGCTTCGCCGCATCCTGGCTGGCGCTGGCCGCTCTCGCCGCCCTTCACCCCCTGGCCGCCCTCGGCGGCGGCGCCCTCCTGCTGGCCTTCGCCATCACGCCCCGCAGCCTGGCCGAAGCCGGCCGGGAGATCCAGAGACTCCTGGAAGCCGGCGACCTCGACGAAGCCCGCCGCAAGGTCGGCTGGATCGTCGGCCGCGACACCGCCGCCCTCGACACCGCCGGAATAACCCGCGCCACCGTCGAAACGGTCGCCGAAAACATCACCGACGGCATCATCGCCCCGCTCTTCTACGCCGCCCTCGGCGGCGCGCCGCTCGCCGTCCTCTACCGCGCTGTCAACACCCTCGACTCGATGGTAGGCTACAAGAACGACAAATACCGCGACTTCGGTATGGTTGCAGCCAGGACCGACGACATGTTCAACTACATCCCCGCCCGCATAACCGGCGTGCTGATAATCGCCGCCGCCTTCCTGACAGGCGGCGACGCCCGCGGCGCCGCCGGCGCCATCTGGCGGGACGCCGCCAAGCACCCCAGCCCCAACAGCGGCATCCCCGAAGCAGGCGTCGCCGGGGCCCTCGGCGTCCGGCTCGGCGGGCTCAACCACTACGGCGGCGTGCCGTCGCTGCGGGCCACTATGGGCGAGCCGCGCCGCCCGCTCGCGCCCGGCGATATCGCCCGTACCGTCAGGATGATGTACACCGCCACCGCCCTGTTCGCCGCCGTTGCCACCGTTCTCATCGTATAGAAATCACCGCAAGAGGAGACCGGCGCCTTGCCGGGCAAACTATGGACAAATTTCTCACCGCCCTGCAGTTCCTCACCCGCATCCGGCTCGTCCGCCAGGACACCGTAGCGCCGGAAACCTTCGGCGCTTCCGTCCGCTGCTTTCCGCTCGTCGGCGCGGTCATCGGCGCCCTTCTCGCCGCCTTCTGCCGGTTCGCCGACCCTGTCCTGCCCGTCCACGCCCTAGCCGCCGCCCTCATCGTCCTTGAGCTCTACCTCACCGGCGGCCTGCACTGCGACGGCCTCATGGACAGCGCCGACGGCCTGCTGTCCGGCAGATCCCGCGAACGGATGCTGGAAATCATGAAAGACAGCAGGGTGGGAGCCCACGGCGTCATCGTTTTCGTCGCCCTCATCCTCGCCAAATGGTCGCTGCTCCTCGACCTTCTGCCCGCCGGCCCCGTGTCGGCCACCCCGCTGGCCGCCCTGTTCGCCATGCCGGTGCTCGGGCGTTTGGCCATGGTCATCGCCATCACCTCATACCCTTACGCCCGCCCCGAAGGGATCGGCAAAGCCTTCGCCGCCTACGCCGGCCGCCCGGCCCTCTATATCGCCGCCGTCACCGCCGCCCTGCTCGTCGTCCCCCTTGGGCCCGCCGCGTTCATCGCCCTGGCCGCAGCCGCCCTGTTCGCCGTCGCCTTCAGCCGCTACGCCACCCGGGCGCTCGGCGGCCTCACCGGCGACACTTACGGGGCCGTCACCGAACTTACCGAAGTTGTCGTATTATTTATTTTTGTAATAGCCTGGGACTGGAACAAGATTTTCTGGCAATAAAATTCGCGCGCTGCCGAGTCGCGGCGTATGCAACAGGGGAATAATCTATGATGACAGCAACCGTCCGCGCTCCCGGCTCGTGCGGCGAACTCGTCCAGGGCACACTGGACGGCGGCAACTTCCTCATAACCTGCCCGGTCGACCTCTACGCCGAGGTCGCCGTCACCCCCGGCGCTTCCGGGCCGTCGGCCGCCGGCGACAAAACCGTCGCCGCCGTCCTCAGGACGTGGGAATATCTCGGCGTCGCCCGACAACCCTTCACCGTCGCCGTCACCTCCGACCTGCCCCAGGGCAAAGGCATGGCCTCGTCGAGCGCCGACATCGCCGCCGCCTGCCAGGCAGCCGCCCTTGCCGCCGGCCGGCGTCTCACCGCCGACGAAATCGCCGACATCGCCCTCGCCATCGAACCGACCGACGGCATCTTCTTCCCCGGCATCGTCATGTTCGACCATGTCCGCGGCCTTACCCGCCGGCCCCTCGGCAGTCCGCCGCCCATGAGCGTCCTCGTCTTCGACGCCGGCGGCATCATCGATACACTCGAATTCAACCGGCGCACCGACCTGGGCGCCCTCAACGCCGCCAAGGAACACGATGTCCGCCGGGCAGTCGACCTTGTCAGCCGCGGCCTTGCCGCCGGCGACTGCGCCCTCATCGGCCAGGCCGCCACCATCAGCGCCCTGGCCAACCAGGCCATCCTCGCCAAACCCGCGCTCCCCGACGTCATCGCCATCGCCCACCGCCACGGGGCGGTCGGCGTCAACACCGCCCACAGCGGCACCGTCCTCGGCATCCTCTTTCCCGGCCGGCCCGCGCCTGCCGTGGCGGAAGCCTGCCGGGCCGACGTCGTCCGGGTCTGCCCCGCGCTCCGGTTCCTGCGCCTGACCAGCCTTATCCCCGGCGGGCTCACCGTCACAGAGGAGGGAAGCCGATGAACCCCCCCGGCCCGTTCGAACACGGCGGCAACATCCACGCCGTCGCCCGTCTTACCGGCGCCGCCCCCGGCCAACTGCTCGACTACAGCGCCAACATCAATCCCCTCGGCCTCTCCGTCGCCGTGCGGGACGCCGTCCGGACCGCCCTCGACGATATCATCCACTACCCCGACGCGGCCGCCGCCGCCCTCAAAAGCGCCATCAGCCGGCGCTACGGCGTCCAGCCCGCCCTCATCACCTGCGGCAACGGCGCCGCTGAGCTGCTTTATGTCCTCTGCCAGGTGCGCCGCCCCCGCCGTGTGCTCCTCGCCGCCCCCACCTTCAGCGAATACGAACGGGCCGCCCGGGCCGCCGGCGCCGCCGTCAGCTACTTCCCGCTGACCGCCGAAGACGGCTTCCGCCTCGACCCCGACGCCTTCGCGGCCCGCCTCGCCGGCGTCGACATCGCCTTCCTTTGCAATCCCAACAACCCCACCGGCTGCCTCATACGGCGCGGCGAGGCCGAAACCGTCATCGCCGCCGCTGCCAGGGCGGGCGCCTGGGTCGTTGTCGACGAATCCTTCCTCGATTTCCTGCCCGACGCCGCCGACCACACCTGCCGGCCGCTGCTCGCCGCCTATTCCAACCTCATCATCCTTCAGTCGCTCACGAAATTTTACGCCATCCCCGGTCTCAGGCTCGGCTTCCTGCTCGCCGACCCGGCTGTCGGCGATATCCTCGACCGCGCCAAAGACCCCTGGAACGTCAACACCCTCGCCCAGGCCGCCGGCGTGGCCGCCCTCGGCGACGACGCCTACCGGGCCGCCAGTGTCGCCGCCGTCGCCGCCGCCAGGGAGGAACTCGTCTCTGGCCTCGCCGCCCTTCCCGGCGTCCATCCCTTCCCGGCCTGCGCCAACTTTGTCCTCGCCCGCCTCGCGGGAACGACAGCCCCTGTCCTGCGCCAGGCCATGCTCCGGGACGGCATCCTCATCCGCGACTGCAGCAACTATCCGGAGCTGTCACCCGCCTACATCCGCCTCGCCGTTAAGCTGCCCGACCAGAACGCCGCGCTCCTGGCCGCGCTGGGCAAAAACCTCAAGGATGGTAACCCATGACGAAAATAATCCTCGTCCGCCACGGCGAAACCGTGTGGAACAAAGAACTCAAATACCAGGGCCACACCGACACCCTCCTGTCCGACGAAGGCCTCCGCCAGGCCGAACTGGTCGCCGCCCGCCTCGCCGCCGAGAAAATCGACGCCGTCTATGCCAGCGACCTCCGCCGCGCCTGCGTCACCGCCGAGACCATTGCCGCCCGCCACGACCTGCCCGTCACCTGCCTGCCCGAACTGCGCGAAATCCTTTTCGGCGAATGGGAAGGCCTCACCTACGAAGGCATCAGCGACAGGTGGCCGGAAGAATACACCCAGCTCTTCACCCGCACCGAAGAAGTCCGCATCCCCGGCGGCGAAACATTCCGCGAACTCAAGGACCGGGCCGCCGGCGCCATCGCCCGCCTCGTCGAGCGCCACAGCGGCCAGACCGTCGCCGTCGTCTCCCACGGCGGCACCATCCGCACCATCATCTGCGCCGCCCTTAACATCCACCTCAACCACCTCTGGGACATCCGCCTCGACAACACCTGCGTCAGCATCATCGAATACCACAAACAGCGCTCGATACTTACCCTCCTTAACGACATCCACCACCTGCGTCCCTCCGGTTGCCGATAAGGCCCCATCTGCGGCGTTGCTCCTCGGCTGCCATCCTCAGCGTACGTTCGTGTACGCGCGATGCTGTTAAATAGGTCCTGTGCAAACAATGCTTCTAAACGTTGTCGCGGAGGACACGGTGGTGTCAGCCTCCGGTGCGCCTTGCATCTGGGGCTTTCTCAGCAACCTCGGCTTATCAGTGTGCATACAAATATAAAAAGAGGGCCAAAGCCCTCTTTTTTATTTCCCGTTATGCCGGCAAGTCTGCCTGCTGGCCCTTCTTCTTCGTAAACAGGCTGACGATCACCAGCGTCGCCATGCTCACCACCAGGCCGGGATAGAGCGGGTCGATCCCCTTGGGGAAGGCCAGGAACCAGACCACATTCGTCACCGGCCCCAGGAAAGCCGCCGCTATGCCGGCTGCCGGGGTCAGATAGCGGGGGAAGAACATCGCGCCCAGGAGAGGGCAGAGGATGGTGCAGCCCCGCAGGCCCATCGACAGGAAGCTCCAGCCGAGAATCAGCGACCCCGCGTTACCGGTTGCGACGAGCGTCGACAAAAGCACCACCACGACGATCGCGGCCCGCTGCACCAGCAGCGCCTCGCGCTGCTGCGCCTGCTGACGGAAAAAGCGCTGATAGATATCGCGCGTGAACATCGTCGAAATACCGAACAGCAGGCCCGCCCAGCCGCCGACCGCCGTGATCAGCAGCGTCGCCAGGATGACGCCGGCCAGCACCGGCGGCAGATAACCGAGGATAAATGTCGGCAGAACCTCGCTCGAGGAAGTATTGGGGAAGTTGGCCCTCATGAACAGCCCGACCATGATGCCGCCGATGCCGATCGGCGGGATGAGAACCGCCGACCACAGCGCCCCTTTGCGCGCCTCGGGAAAGCTCTTCGCGGCCGCGATCGCCTGCGCGTACGTCTGGGTGGACAGCACCCCCACCACCAACGAAAAGCCGCCGGCGAGATCCTTCTCGACCCCCCGGCCGAACAGCGAAAACCACGGGAACGCCGGCAAACTTGCCTGCAGCCCCGAAACCCCGCCCATCATCGTCAGGGCGATGGCGCCGCACGAAATCATCGCCACGTACAGCAGCATCAGCTTAGCCACGCCGACCAGGCCGACGCCCCACACGCCGCCGAACAGAACATAGCACAGCACGAACACGATGCCGATCGCCGCCGCCGCCACCGGGCCGATGGGGAACATCGTCGTCATCAGCGCGATAAACGCCAGCACCTGGCTGATCATGCTGAGAAACATCCCCATAGCGCCGAAAACGGTGGAAACCGGCCCGATAGGCGTACCGTACGTCTTCACCAGATACTGGGCGATCGTCTCGCACGAACCCTCATAGAACCGGCGCGCCGTGCCCAACGCCAGGACGGCGCAGGCGATCCCGGCCCCCAGCGTGAACCACCAGGCGGAAAAACCGTATTGAAAAGCCAGCTGAGCGGTGCCGATGGTGGAAGCGCCGCTGACCAAAGTGCCCATTATCGCCCCGGCGACCACCGACCAACCGGCCTGCCGCCCGCCGGTGGCGAAGTCCGAAGAGGACTTGACCTTGCTGCCGGCGTACAGTCCGACCGCAACCATCAGAATAAGCGTTGCCACGATGCCGACAATATGACCGCTTGTTAAAAGCATCAGCACAGTCTCCTTTTATATCGTAAAGTGCGGCTACACTGGTTTGCGGTTGATAAAACTAGGCAGGAGTAAATTCCCGGGCGCTCTCCTCGCCCCGCAGCACCCGCAGGGCGCCGTAAGCCAGCGCTTCCAGCTCGTTCTCGCCAGCGACGATTTCTACCGGGGCGATAAACTTCACCCGTTCGGTCACCCAGCCGGTAAAAAGCTGCGAATAAGCGATCGCCCCCGTAAGGATGATGACATCCACGGCGCCGTTCACCACGGTGGACAGCTCGCCGATAGCCTTGGCGGTCTGATAAGCCATAGCGTAGTACACATTCGCGGCGTCCTTGTCGCCCTGCTTTATTCTCGCCTCGACGTCCAGGGCGCTGTTCGTGCCGAGGTAGGCGATCAGGCCGCCGTTGCCCCGCATGCGTTTGATCGCCGACCGTTGGTCGTGCTTGCCGGAGAAGCATAAATCGACCAACTGGCGGCAAGGCACCCTGCCGGCCCGTTCAGGCGAAAATGCCCCTTCCTCGTCGGTGAGGACATCGACCATCCGGCCTTTGCTGATCACCGACGCCGTGATTCCTCCCCCCATGTGGGTGACCACGATATTCAGATCCTCCAGCCGTTTACCCATCTTCCGGGCGACCTCCATCGACACCGCCCGCATATTCAGCACGTGGCAGGAAGCCCGCCGCGTCAACTCCGGCACGCCCGAATACCTGGCCACGTCCTCCAGTTCGTCGACCACAACCGCATCGTAGATGAACGCCGGAATGCCGAGCGGCGCCGCGATACTGTCGGCGATGATCGCGCCCAGATTGGAAGCATGGTCGTCAATCGGCCGGTATGTGAGAAAATCGACCATATCCTTGGTAACCCTGTAAGCGCCGCGCTTCAGCGGCGGCAGCTTGCCGCCCCGGCCAGCCACGGCCGACAGGCTGGCGAGCGGGAAACTCTCCTCCTGCAGGCAGGCCATAATCGCCTCCCTGCGCATCGGCAGCTGGTCCACCATCGACCTGAAGTGCGACAACTCCTCCGCATTATGATTGACCGTCTTGCGGAGAATCTCCTTCTCGTTATCATACACCGCGATCTTCGTCGATGTCGAGCCAGGATTTATCGACAATACTCTGAATATCGTTTCTGCCACAGGCCGCTCCCCCCAAACAATTGCTGCAACGATTCTTTAATTTACCGGCGGCTTACGCCGATGCCGCCGCAGCCAGGACGATCGGCAGATACTTGCTGCCCACTTCCGCCGCCCGCGAGGTCAGCACCAGCGGCACCTTGCCGCCGACTACGAACCCGGCGCTGCTGGCCTCCGCCGAATACCTGAGAGCCTTCAGCAGGATATTGGCGGCCGCGATATTGGGCGCCACCATCAGGTCAACCTCGCCGCAGACCGGGCTATCGTAGCCCTTCAGCGCCGCCGACTCCTTGCAAATCGCCAGGTCGTAGGAAATCGGCCCTTCGATTATGCAGCGGGAAAGCTCGCCTGCCGCGTTCATCTTTTTCAGCTCGACGGCGTCCAGCGTCTCCGGCATCTTCGGGTTGACTTGCTCGACAGCCGCCAGAACCGCCACCTTCGGCTCATCGAAGCCCATGCGCAGCATAGCGTTGACGGCGTTGACCACCATGCCCCTCTTCTGCTGCAGGTCGGGATAGATATTCAGCGCCGAATCGGTTATTCCCACCAGCTTATGATAATTCGGGATCTGGACGAGACCCAGGTGCGACAACTGCGTATCGGTGCGAAAACCGCATTTTTCATTGAGCAGGTATTTCATCATCTCGCCTGTTTGGATCAGGCCCTTCATCAGGAAGTGCGCCTCGCCGGCGTTTACCAGCGCCGCCGCCTTGAAGACGACCTCCTCAGGCGTCTCGGCGTGAACGAGCGCATAGTCCGCCGGCCGTTCGCCCAGCAGCTCAAGCTGCCGGCCCATCTTCTGCCTATTCCCGATCAGCAGCGGCTCCACCGCGCCGGTCCTGGCCGCCTGGCACACCGCTTCGAGCGTATGACTGTCTTCGGCCGCCATGACCGCGACAATTCTTTTCCCGCCTTTACCGGCGCCTGTCTGTTCGATAAGTTGCTCGAAGTTCTTATAAATCATCGGCAGATTCTCCGCTTCTCATAGATTCAGTCCGCCGGCTAAACAAGCTCGACCACATTGGCCACGCCCTGGCCGCCGCCGATGCAGAGCGTTGCCAGGCCATACTTCACCTTCCGCCGCCGCATCTCGTACACCAGCGTCGTCAGTATCCGCGCCCCGGTGCAGCCGAGGGGATGGCCGAGAGCAATCGCGCCGCCGTTGACGTTCAGGATACCCGTATTCATATCGAGCTCTTTGATCACCGCCAGACACTGGGCGGCGAACGCCTCGTTCATCTCGATCAGGCCGATGTCACCCAGCGTAAGACCGGCCAGCTTCAGCGCCTTCGTAGTGGCATAAGCCGGGCCGATGCCCATGATCTCCGGCGGCACCCCCACCGCCGCCTGGCTGCGCAGCACCGCCAGCGGCTTGAGATTTCTCCGCTGCGCCTCCTTGGCCGACATCACCACCAGACTGGCGGCGCCGTCGTTGCGGCCGGTGGCGTTCCCCGCCGTGACCGTGCCGCCCTTCAGAAAAGCCGGCGACAGCGTGGCCAGGCCTTCCAGCGTCGTGGGGCGGGGGAACTCGTCAGTGTCGAAGATAAGCTTCTCGCCCTTCTTCTTGGCGATGGCCACAGGCAAAATCTCCTCAGCGAATCTGCCGGCCTTGATTGCCGCCGCCGCCTTCTGCTGGCTCCCCAGGGCGAACAAATCCTGCTCCTCGCGGCTGATGGCATACTTGGCCGCCAGATTTTCCGCCGTCAGGCCCATTGTCAGCTGCCCGTAAACCTCGATCGGCTGCGAGCGGGCCTGGCTCTCGATATTCGAATCGCACAGCACGCCGTTGCCGGCCTTATATCCGTAGCGTGCGCTGCGCAGATAATACACCGCATTGCTCATGCTCTCCGTTCCGCCCGCGACCACGATATCCGCCAGCCCGCACATAATCGCCTGGACGGCGTTATTCACGGCCTGCAGGCCGGAAGCGCACTGGCGCATTACCGTATAAGCCGGCACCTCGATCGGTACCCCGGCCTTCAACGCGGCGACCCTGGCCAGGTTGGCGGCCTCGGCGCTTTGCTTCGTCTGGCCGAAAATAACCTCGTCGATACACCCCGACTCCACATTAGCGCGCCGAATGCTCTCCGCGATAACGTCTCTCGCCAGATCGTCTGCTTGAATATCGCGCAGCGTGCCGCCGATCTTCCCGATTGGCGTGCGCACCGCGCTTACGATGACAACTTCTTGCATAATCGTTTCCCCCATTCGTCGTTTATGTTTCAAGCTTTAGCGTCAGTTCGCGTAAAGGGGTTCCCCGTCAGACCATCCGACACCTCCCCGCCAGGTGTCGGATTTCGGCACCGGCATAAAATTAAAAAGCCCAGCTCAATAAAAACACGACGAAAACAATCGCAGTGTTATTACGAGCTAAGCTTGCTTACTACATATCGAAGTTCGGTTCGATACCATAAGTCCAAGCGACTCATAGCAACCGCCAAACATATATCGGGCCGTGCGACCGGCCGCCGAATTGGCGATCTTATCAACGCTTATTACGTATTCTGTTGTAAATGAACAAGCCCAACCCGTAAAATGCAATGCAGAGCATTAACGCATTTAACGAGCTGGGCTTGCCCACTACATATCGGAAGTTCGTTCCGATACCATAACCAAGCAACTCGGTATCATTAACTGATTGCCAAAATTTATTATTTTTTCAAACACAGTATAACCGATACCCGCATGCTCGTCAAGCGTCATCTTGCCAGTCTTAACATTTCGCCGGCCGGGCGCGAAAAGAGACCGGATGCCCTTCTAGCCTTGCTAAAACGGGCCTCCGTAGCGACTCCAAAAATAAATTATAGCCATATAGGCAGGAAAAAGTTGATAATTAAGAGAAGTCGTTATACATATAAACCGGGTTTTTTATTGCATATGCCAGACCGCGAGGTGACAAAAATGGCCAGAGAGCACATGTTTTCCGCGCAGGCGCAGGTCCCGTCCGAAACGGATATATCCCAGCGTCACAAGTTCGTATGCATAATCGTCACAGTCGATATTGACTCCGGGGATATCCTTGACTGCCACGTACCCATGTACTGCGACATCCAGAACAGCTTCGTCAAAAAGACGCTGATCGGCAAATCCCTGTATACGGACAAGGATCTTATCATCAAAGATATCGACGACCGGATGCACACCCCATCGAAACGGGCGCTGATATCCGCGCTGCAGGGCGTATACAACCACTTCATCCTCACGAGGAAAATGATCATGTCGGGGCAAAAGCGGATTAAGATTCAGACGGGGGCTTGACGGCCGCCGCGACCATCGGTTATAATCACCTCAGATATAGTCCGAAAAGTCCAAAAAGCGTGTCGATTGCACAACATGGGTTGATTCGGACATTCTGGCGCATAACCAGGATTTCTTTTTTCGCAAGTACCAAAGTAAAATAATGACAAAATCGCCGATTTAAATGCCGGACGCCGGTAATTTTGGCGGTTGCTATGAGTCGCTTGGACTTATGGTATCGAAACGAACTTTCGATATGGAGTAGGCAAGCTTAGCTCGTAATAACACTGCGATTGTTTTCGCTGTGTTTTTATGAGGTAAGCTTTTTGTTTTTTCCGCCCGGCGGCGGGGCGGACACCACCGATGCCGGAGCCCGGCACGACCGCGAACCCACCGACGGGAGGGATGCCTCGGAATATGCTCGCTTATCGCTCGGTAGGTATATCGGGAAATAAAAGGAGGGGTTTGTAATGAAATCCAAATGGGTGGCCATGATCGTCTGCGTACTGTTCGCCACTGCCCTGCTGGCAGGCTGCGGCGGCGGGGAAAAAGCGGAGAAGTATCCTACAAAACCGATAACGATGTACATTAACTTCGGGGCCGGCGGCTCGACCGACCTGAGCGCCCGTTCTCTGGCCAAAGCGGCTGAGAAACACCTGGGCGTCTCCATCGTCGCCGTCAACAAACCGGGCGCCAACGGCGTTACCGGCGTCGCCGAACTCAAAAACGGCAGCAAGGACGGCCAGACGATCGGCGTCATGACCTTCGCCAGCGTCGCGATCATCCCCAACCAGACCAAAGTACCCTACACCCCCGACGACTTCGAAGGGATCATCGCCTACGGCCAATACCAGTACTGCGTCGCCGTAAAAGCGGATTCCCCCTATAAAACCATCGCCGACCTGTCCAAGGCCGCCAAGGCCAAGCCGGACGGATTCTCCTTCAGCGCCTCCGGCTATCCCCAGCCATTCGTTGCCAACAGGATAGGCGAAAAAGACGGCGTCAAATTCCGCTACGTCAACTTCAAGTCCGGCACCGAAGTCATGACCGCGGTCATCGGCGGCCATGTCGACTTCACCGTCGTCACGACCGGCGACCTGCTCCCGTTCCTCAAATCCGGTGAAGTCCGCGTACTTGCGGCCGCCGGCGAAAAGCGGATGCCCGAGGCTCCCGACGCTCCGACCCTCAAGGAACTCGGCTACGACATAGCCATCGTGTCCTGGCTGGGCCTGGGCGCTCCGGCCGGCATCCCCAAAGACAAGCTCAATATCCTCCGGGAAGCGTTCAAGAAAGCCGCCAACGACCCCGAGTTCCTCAACACCATGAAAACCGTCAACCTGCCTCCCACCAACACCTCCGGCGACGAGTTCAAGAAGAAACTCGTGGACGGCTACAAGGAAATCGGCGACTACTTCAAACAGATCGGACAAAAGAAGTAACATGACCCGGACCATATTCCGCCTCCTATCGGCGGAGGCGGAATATGGCCGCTTGTTCCACGCGAAAGTATAGTTTGGGGGTTCGGCAATGGGATTACTGGGAGGAATCGTGCCCCTCGTCATCGGCCTAGTCGCCGCCATCGGGGCATACGAACTTGAGCTCGGACAACTTAGCAAGCCGGGACCTGGCTTATGGCCGTTCATACTGAGCATCATGCTGGTGGCATGTTCGCTCGTCCTGTTCGTGAAAGACGTACGGAAAGACAACTACGAAAAATTCACCGGCAAAACGAAACTGGTTATCTATAGCATCGTCGCCACCGCCGTCTTCATCGTCATCTTCAAGACACTGGGCTTAGTGGCGGCGGTAGTGGCCCTGCTCATCTTCCAGCTGCGCGTCGTCGGCGCCGAGGCATGGAAAATAAGCGCCCTCGTTACCGTCGGGATGACGGTCGTCGTCTATCTGCTGTTCTCCTTGTGGCTGAAAATTCCGTTCCCGGGACTGTTATCCCTCATAGAGAGGGGGTGTTTCCATGTTTGATCAAATGATGTTGGGGTTCCAGGTCGCGCTCACCTACAGCAACATCCTCTACTGCGCGATAGGCGTCACGCTCGGCACGGCCATCGGCGTGCTTCCGGGCCTCGGACCGGTTGCCACCATCTCGCTCCTGCTGCCCCTCACCTACAACATCCCGCTCGACTCCTCGATCATCCTGCTGTCAGGCATATACTACGGGGCCATGTACGGCGGATCGACCACCTCCATCCTCGTCAACCTGCCGGGGGAAGCGGCGTCGGTCGTAACCGCGCTCGACGGCTACCAGATGGCCAAAAAGGGCCGGGCGGGCGTCGCCCTGGGCATAGCCGCGATCGGCTCCTTCGTCGCCGGGACAGTGGCCATTGTCGGCCTCAACCTGTTCGCCCCCATCGTATCGCGCTGGGCGATCAAATTCGGCCCGCCGGAATACGTCGCCCTAATGGTCATGGGCCTGACCTTTATCACCTACCTGTCCAGCAAATCCCCGCTCCGGTCGGTCATCTCCGCGCTGATCGGTCTGTTGCTGGCCGTAATCGGCGTCGACCCTGAATACGGCGGCGCGCGCCTGACCTTCGGCACAGATACCCTCCTCAGCGGGCTCGACTTCGCCGTTATTGCCATGGGCCTCTTCGGGGTCGGCGAAGTGCTCTACTGCCTGGAGACCAGCGGGGAAACCAAGCTGATAACCGACAAAATATCGCAGGTCTTCCCCTCCCGCAAAGACTTGGCGACGGCCGCGGGACCAATAACACGCGGCTCGGTGCTGGGCTTCCTGGTCGGCCTCCTGCCCGGCGGCGGCGCGGTAATCGCCTCGCTGCTCTCCTACGCGGTCGAGAAAAGGATATCCAAACATCCCGAAGAATTTGGCAAAGGCGCCATCGAAGGCGTCGCCGGGCCGGAGAGCGCCAACAACGCCGCCGCCGGCTCGGCCTTCATCCCCCTGCTCACCCTCGGCCTGCCGTCCAACGCCGTCATGGCCCTGATGTTCGGCGCCCTCATGATCCACGGCGTCACGCCCGGTCCGTTCCTCATCAAGGAAGTCCCCGAGCTGTTCTGGGGCGTCGTCGTCTCCATGTACATCGGCAACGTGTTGCTGCTGATATTGAACCTGCCGATGATCGGCTTCTTCATAAAACTGCTGAAAGTCAGGCTGAGCATCCTGTCGGCCTGCGTGCTGGTCATCACCCTCATCGGCGTCTACAGCGTCAACAACAACGTCTTCGACATGTGGATACTGCTGCTGTTCGGCATCGTCGGCTACCTGATGCGCAAATTCGAATTCGAGCCCGGACCGCTGGTGCTCGCCTTCGTCCTCGGGCCGATCCTCGAAACCGCCTTCCGGCAATCGCTCATAATATCCAACGGCACCCCCGCCATCTTCGTCACCAGGCCGATCTCCCTGTTCTTCCTCTGCCTGGCCGGGTTGCTGGTTGTTTCCCAGTTGTTCGGCAAGAAAAAGAAAGCCGGGCAAAACTATGAGGCTTAAAAACAAGATCGCCTTCATCACCGGCTCCGGCGGCGGCATCGGCAAAGGCATCGCCGCCCGCTTCGCCCGCGAAGGCGCGCTCGTCGGCGTCAACGACATCGACCCCGACCGCACCGACGCAGCAGTACGGGAAATCACAGCCGCAGGCGGCAGGGCGTTCGGCATTGCCGTCGACGTCAGCGACTCCGGGCAGGTGGAAGCCGCCTTCCGGACCATCATCGACAACTTCGGCCGTCTCGACATCCTTGTCAACAATGTCGGCATCGTAAGGGACGCCTTCATCAAAAAAATGACCGACGAAGACTGGGACAACGTCATCAGGGTCAACCTGCGCTCCTACTTCCTCTGCTCGCGCGCGGCGGCCAAGATCATGCTCGAACAACAATACGGCAGAATCGTCAACATCTCCTCACGCTCATGGCTGGGTGGCATCGGCCAGGCCAACTACTCGGCCGCCAAAGGCGGCATCGTCAGCCTTACGCGCACCCTGGCGCTCGAGCTCGCCCAGTCCGGCATCACCGTCAACTGCATCGCTCCGGGCATCATCGACACCCCCATGTTCAGGGCCATGTCCGAAAAAGCGCAGAACCGCCACCTCGCCGTCCAGCCGATGAAACGCATCGGCGCCCCGGCTGACATAGCCTACGCCTGCCTGAACTTCGCCGACGAAGAGGCCGCCTACATAACCGGGCAAACCCTCTACGTCTGCGGCGGGAAAAGCCTTGCGAACTATATCGGCTAAGCGCGACAGGCAAGCTTGAGGAGAGGTGATAGCGCCCCGACAGACGCGATTACCTGCGGAAACGAAATTAACGAAAGTAAAGGTGATTAAATTATGAACAAGAAGCTGATCATAACCGCCGCAGTATGTGGAGCCGGCACAACGAAAGCCCAAACCCCGCACGTACCCATCACTCCTGATGAAATCACCGCCGACGTCGTCGCCTGCGCCAAGGCCGGCGCCGCCATCGCCCACATCCACGTCCGCGACGAAAACGGCAAAAACAGCATGCAGACGGAAATATTCGTCGAAGTCGTCGGCAAGATACGCAAAACCGTCGCCGACGCCGGTCTCGACATCGTCATCAACCTCACCACCTCGGGCAGCGCCTGGTCGGAAGACCTGCGCGTCGGGCACCTCCCCGTATTGATGCCGGAAATGTGCTCCTACGACCCCGGCTCGATGAACTGGGCAAACAGTTACGTATTTCTAAACACCCCCGCCTTCCTCGAACGCCTCGGCAAGGTGTGCCAGGAACTTAACATCAAGCCCGAACTCGAAATATTCGACGCCGGCATGATCGGCAACATCGAATACTACCTCAAAAAAGGCATTCTGAAAACCCCCTGCCACTGCCAGCTCGTCCTCGACGTCCCGGGCGGCATGCCCGGCACCCTCGAAAGCGTCGCCTACCTGCTGCCCAAGCTGCCGGCCGGCTCCACCTGGTCGATCACCGGCATCGGCAAAGCCCACGTCCCGATGATGCTCGCCGGCCTCGCCGCCGGCTGCGACGGCCTGCGCGTCGGCCTTGAGGACAACATCTTCATGGAAAAAGGCGTCTACGCCACCAACGCCCAGCTCGTCACCCGCGCCTGCGAATACGGCCGGATGGCCGGACGGGAAATCGCCACCGCCGCGGAAGCGCGCGAAATGCTCGGCCTCGTCAAACATAAGTAGAAAGAGCGGGGAGCAAGGCTTGCGCCCGTATCCCCCAGATAGGGAGGACTCACATGAAGCTCGCAGACATCAAAAAGATCGCTGTCCTCGGCGCCGGCACGATGGGCCCCGGCATCGCGCAGAACTACGCCATGGGCGGCTACGAAGTCAACCTCTACACAAGAAGCGCCGACACCCTGGAAAAAGCGAAAATAATGCTTAAAACCAACGTCGACACCTTTGTGGAAGAAGAGCTGCTCACCGCCGAGCAGGCCAAAGAAGTCATCGGCAGGGTCAAATTCTTCAACAGCCTCCCCGAAGCGGTCGCCGGCGTCCAGTTCGCCCAGGAGACGGTGGCGGAAAAGCCTGACGTCAAGAAGGCGCTGTTCGAAGAACTCGACTCCCTGCTGCCGATGGACGCCATCATCGTCTCCAACGCCTCCTCGCTCAACCCCTTCCTCTACGTGCCCGAGCGGCGGCTGCCCACCTTCACCACCGCCCACTGGTACGCCCCGCCGCAGATACTGCCCCTCGTCGAAGTCGCCCGCGGTGAAAAAACCACCGAGGAAACCATGGCAGTCACCATCGCCCTCCTGCAGAAATGCGGCAAGACCCCGGTCAGGATGGAAAAATTCGTCCCCGGCTACATCATCAACAGAATCCAGATCCTGCTCAACACCGAAGTCTTCTACCTGCTCGACAACGGCATCTGCACCCCCGAGCAGCTCGATCTGGCCGTCAAGGCCAGCCTCATGCCCAGAGGCATGGTTCTCGGCCTCGTGCAGCGGTTTGACTTCACCGGCCTCGACATCAGCGCCAACAACATCATCAACGCCAGCTACAAGCCGCCCGAGCCCAGCAAGCGCCCCAAAGCCCTCTTCGACCATGTCGACAAAGGCGAGCTTGGCGTCAAGACCGGCAAAGGCTTCTTCGACTACAGCGGCCGCAGCGTCGCCGAAGTCTGCAAAAAGCGCGACAAGATGCTCTTCAAAGTCTTCAAGGCCACCAAAGACCTCATCAACGAGCGGATTTAAAAGAAACGAGCCCCGGCGGAAAACCGCCGGGGCTCGTTTCGGGTCTTCCTAGCCCCCCGCCGGGAGATGTATAATAAAAGACAGGAAAGACAGCGGGATGAAGGAGACCGACTATGGCCGACACGCGATTGAGCAAAGAAACGATGGACCTGCTTGCCGAACTGTCCGGCGGCACCGCGCTGCTCTATGGCGGCGATGGCGCGCTTGTCGCCAAGGCCGGCGCTGGTCCCGCGGACCGCGAACTGTCCGCAGGCGAACTGCGCTTGCAGCTCGGCGGCGCCGCCGTCCATGTCGCCACCGCCCACGGCGTCACCACCGCAATCCTCCGGCTGGGAGACGACATCCTCGTCCTCGACAACCGGCGTCAGGTCAAAAACAAGCTCGAATTCCGCCAGATCATCGAGGAATCGCTGCCCTACATCGCCCAGGTCGCCGGCGGCGACGCCGTGCTCTTTGACGGGCGCGGCGTCAGAGTCGGGGCCGCCCACCCCGACGGCAGCCCCAACCCCGGCGCCCTCGGCGTACTCACCCATCTCTGCCGCCAGGTCATGAGCGAACTGCGGCCGAGCGTCGGCCCCTCCGTCATGGCCCCCGGCGCCACCGCCGTCCGCATCCCCCTCACCCCCGAATACGGCCTGGCGTTCAACAACCAGCACGCCAGCAAGCAGCGCCAGCGCCTCCTCGACAACGTCGGCCACTACCGCTACGCCCGCTACCAGATAGAAGACATCGTCGGCGAGAGCCCGGCGGTCGCCAAAGCCCGCAACCTCGCCCGCGATGCCGCCCGCTCCCACTCCACCGTCCTCATCGCCGGCGAGACCGGCACCGGCAAGGAACTGTTCGCCCAGGCCATCCACAACCTCAGCGACCGGGCCGCCCAGCCCTTCGTCGCCATCAACTGCGGCGCCATCCCCGCCGAACTCGTCGAAAGCATCCTGTTCGGCTACGCCGACGGCGCCTTCACCGGGGCGCGCAAAGCGGGGCAGGTCGGCGCCTTCGAGCAGGCCAACGGCGGCACCCTCTTTCTCGACGAAATCAGCGAAATGCCCTACCACCTCCAGGTCAAGCTGCTGCGGGCGCTCCAGGAGCGCGAAGTCACCCGGGTGGGCGACAATAAGGCGCTGGCCGTCGACGTGCGGGTCATCGCCTCGACCAATAAATCGCTCCTCGACCTCATCCGCGACCGCAAATTCCGCCCCGACCTCTACTTCCGCCTCAATGTCATCGAAATCCTCATTCCGCCGCTGCGGGAGAGGATGGAGGACGTGCTCGCCCTCACCGACCACTTCATGAAAAAATACTCCGCCATGATGGGCAAACAGGTGCAGGAGATAACCCCCGAAGCGATGCGGGCGCTGTGCGCGTACAGCTGGCCGGGCAACATCCGCGAACTGCAGAACAGCCTCGAATACGCCTTCAACATCATCGCCGCCGGCAGCCGCTCCCTCACCCCCGAGCACCTGCCGCCCGGCGTCACGGCTGGCCGCGATACAGGCGGCGCGGCCCTCTCGCCCTATGACGAGCACATGCGCCGCTCCGAACGCGAGCTTGTCCGCCAGGCGCTCGAACTGTGCGGTTACAACAAGGCCAAAGCCGCCAGACACCTGGGCATCAACCGCACCACCCTCTGGCGGATAATCGCCCGCCACGGCCTCGATAAACCAGAGTAGCGTTCGTTTTTGAACGGTGTTGCAAAAATGAACAGTGGATAACATCCTCAGAATAATAACGGTAAACTGCAATGACCGGCCGTAGATGTTCAAAAATGAACACCTGCGGCGTTTTTCTGCCCCGGCCGAGCCCGTTCTCCAGGCGGAAAGCCGCATCCCGCGGGCCTTGGCACGCATTATGCAACACCTGGCGGCAAACAGACGCGAGGGGGTATTACCATGCTTACAGCCGAACGTCTCCGCCATCCGGCGCTGTTCGACAAGCTTGTTTCCGCCGACCGGGCCGCCGCCCTCATCGGCGACGGCATGACGGTGGGCGTCAGCGGTTTCACCCCGTCCGGGTACCCAAAGATGGTCACCAAGGCGCTGGCCGCTGCCGTCAGGGACGGCCGCAAATGCCGGGTGAACATCTGGTCAGGGGCATCGGTCGGTCCGGAGATCGAAGAAGAACTGGCGGCCGTCGGCGCCGTCGCCCGCCGGTCTCCCTACTACGCCGCTTCCAACAAAAGCATGCGCACCGCCATCAACAAAGGCGAAATCTGCTACACCGACGTCCACCTCAGCCATCTCGCCCAGCAGATCGACTACGGCTTCCTCGGCCCGGTCGACGTCGCCATCGTCGAAGCCGTTGCCGTCACCGCCGCAGGCGACCTCGTCCTCGGTCCCGGCGTGGGCAACACACCGATGCTCGTCAAGCACGCCGCCGCCGTCATCGTCGAAGTCAACACCGCCCAGCCCCTCGAACTCGAAGGCATGCACGACATCTTCATCCATCCCCGCCCGCCCCGCCGCCGCGAAATACCCATCTACGGCGCCCTCGACCGCATCGGCGGCCCCTATGTCGCCTGCGGCCTCGACCGCATCGCCTGCATCGTCGAATCCGACATCCCCGACAAAGTCCGCAACCTCGAGCCGCCCGACGCCCTCAGCGAAAAAATCGCCGCCAACCTCATCGACTTTCTTGAGCACGAGCAGCGCCACGGCCGCCTTCCGGCCGAAATGCTGCCCCTCCAGTCGGGGGTCGGCAGCATCGCCAACGCCGTCCTCGCCGGGCTGGGCAAATCGCGGTTCGAAAACCTCCACATGTACTCCGAAATCCTCCAGGACGCCGTCTTCGCCCTCATCGAAGCCGGTAAAATCACAGCCGCCTCGGGCTGCGCCTTCACCCCGTCGCCCAGCGTTCTCGGCCGCTTCCGGCGCGACCCCGCCCTTTACCGCCGCACCGTCGTCCTCAGGCCGCTCGACATCAGCAACCACCCTGAAGTCATCCGGCGGCTGGGGGTCATCGCCCTCAACACCCCGCTCGAATTCGACGTCTACGGCCACGCCAACTCCACCCACGTCATGGGCACCCACATGATGAACGGCATCGGCGGCAGCGGCGACTACATGCGCAACGGCTACCTCACAATCTTCACCGCCGAATCGGTCGCCAAAGACGGCGCCATCTCGCGCATCGTGCCCATGGTCAGCCACTGCGACCACACCGAGCACGACGCCATGGTCTTCGTCACCGAGCAGGGCGTCGCCGACGTCCGCGGCCTCTGCCCGCGCGAGCGGGCCCGCGCCATCATCGCCAACTGCGCCCACCCCGATTTTCGCGAGCCGCTCCTCGAATACGTCCAGGCGGCCGAGAAGCGCGGCGGCCATACACCCCACGACCTCAGGCGGGCGTTCGAATTCCACGACCGCTACAACCACACAGGCACGATGAAAAACCAGCAGAGGGGGCCAACAAATGGCTAACGGAACAGACCTGACAAAACTCGGACAATCTCTGACAGCCTGGCAGGCGAAAGTCGAACAGGGTCTGGCGAAAATCCCCGAACGGGGCGCCATCGCCGCCAACCGCCTCTACACACCGCTCGACACCGCCGGCATCGACTACGTCGCCGACATAGGCCTGCCGGGTGAATATCCCTTCACCCGCGGCATCCAGCCCACCATGTACCGCGCCCGGCTATGGACCATGCGCCAGTACGCCGGCTTCGCCTCCGCCGAGGAATCCAACCGCCGCTACAAATACCTCCTCGGCCAGGGCCAGACCGGCCTCTCCGTCGCCTTCGACCTGCCCACCCAGATCGGCTACGACTCCGACCACCCGCTCGCCCAGGGCGAGGTCGGCAAGGTCGGCGTCGCCATCGACTCGCTCGCCGACATGGAAGCCCTCTTCGCCGGCATCCCCGTCGACAAAGTCAGCACCTCCATGACCATCAACGCTCCCGCCGCCGTCCTGCTCGCCATGTACATCGCCGTCGGCGAAAAACAGGGCGTCGCCCCCGCCTCACTCAGCGGCACCATCCAGAACGACATCCTCAAAGAATATATCGCCCGCGGCACCTACATCTTCCCGCCCAAACCCTCGATGCGGCTCATCACCGACACCTTCGCCTACTGCTCCGAGAACATCCCCAAATGGAACGTCATCAGCGTCGGCGCCTATCACATCCGCGAAGCCGGCTCCACCGCCGTGCAGGAAATCGCCTTCGCCTTCGCCAACGCCATTGCCTACATCGAAGCCGCCCGCGCCGCCGGGCTCAAGATCGACGACTTCGCCCCCAGCATCTCCTGGATATTCACCGCCCACCTCGACCTCTTCGAAGAAGTCGCCAAATTCCGCGCAGCGCGCCGCCTGTGGGCCCGCACCATGAAAGAGCGTTTCGGCGCCCACGACCCCAAATCACAAATGCTCCGCTTCCACGTCCACACCGCCGGCAGCGTTCTTACCGCCCAACAGCCCGACAACAACACCGTCCGCATCACCTGGCAGGCCCTCGCCGCCGTCCTCGGCGGCGCCCAGTCGCTCGCCACCTGCGCCCGCGACGAAGCCATCGGCCTGCCCACCGAGGCCTCGGCCCGCATGGCTCTGCGCACCCAACAGCTCCTAGCCCACGAGAGCGGCGCCACCGACACCGTCGACCCCCTCGCCGGCTCCTACTACGTCGAAAGCCTCACCGACAGCATCGAACGCCAGGCGTGCGAATACATCGCCAAAATCGACGCCATCGGCGGCGCCCCGGCGGCCATCGAAAAAGGCTACATCCAGCGGGAGATGGCCGACAGCGCCTACCGTTACCAGCGCGACATCGAAACAGGCGCCCGCACCGTCGTCGGCGTAAACCGCTTCGTAGTTTCCGAACCGCAGGCCGGCGACTTCCTTACCGTCGACCCCGCAATCGGCGAACGCCAGAGCGCACGCCTCGCCGCCCTCAGAGCCAAGCGCGACAACGCCAAAGTCGCCGCCGCCCTGGCCGCGTTGCGGCGCGAAGCTGCCGGCAGCGCCAACCTCATGCCCTGCCTCATCGACACCGTCAAAACCTACGCCACCCTCGGCGAAATCTGCGGCGTCCTGCGCGAAGTCTTCGGCGAGTACAAAGCCGAAGCCGACATATGAGAAAGGGAGGGAGAGGCGTGAAAAATATCCGCGTGCTTGTCGCCAAGCCCGGCCTCGACGGCCACGACCGGGGCGCCAAAGTCATCAGCCGCGCCCTGCGCGACGCCGGCATGGAGGTCATCTACACCGGTCTAAGGCAGACCCCCGCGCAGATCGCCGAAACCGCCCTCCAGGAGGACGTCGACGTCGTCGCCCTCAGCCTGCTGTCAGGGGCCCACACCCACCTTTTCCCCAGGGTTGTCGAGCTGCTCAGGGGAAAGGGCCTCGGCGGCATCCTCATCGTCGGCGGCGGGGTCATCCCCGAAGCCGACATCCCCGCCCTCAAGGCGGTCGGCGTCGCCGAGATATTCACCCCCGGCGCCAGCACGGCCGCTGTCGTCGCGTTCATCAAAAATAACATTCGATAGGAGTGACAGACATGCCCACCAGGGCACTGGCCGCCTTCACGGCCGGCCTCAGGTACGAACACCTCGCCCCGGCTACCCGCCTCATGGCCAGGCAGTGCATCCTCGATTGGCTGGCCTGCTGCATCCGCGGCTCGGCTGAGCCGCCCGGCGTTATCTTCCGGCGGGTCGTTGCCGCCCAGGGCGGCAGGGAGGAGGCCACCGTATTCGGCGCCGCCCCCTTCCGCACCACCGCGCTCCAGGCCGCCCTCGCCAACGGCGCCTTCTCCCACGCCCTCGACATGGATGACCTCCACAACGCCTCCATCATCCACCTCGGCACCGTCGTCGTCCCCGCCGCCCTCGCGGTCGCCGAGCAGACCGGCGCCTCCGGCCCCGCCCTCATCGCCGCCGTCGTCGCCGGCTACGAAGTAGGCGCCAGGGTAGGGGAGGCGGTCAACCCCGAATCCTACTTCTACTGGCATACCACCGGCACCGCCGGCGCCTTCGGAGCCGCCGCCGCCGCCGCCAGCCTCCTCGGCCTGGGCGCCGGGCAGACCGCCCACTGCTTCGGTTCGGCCGGGTCCCAGGCCGCCGGCCTGTGGGAATTCCTCCGCGAAGGCGCGATGAGCAAAACCCTCCACGCCGGCAAAGCGGCCATGAACGGCATCCTCGCGGCCGTCCTCGCCCGCGAAGGCTTCACCGGCGCCACCGCCATCCTCGAAGGCGAGAAGGGCTTCTGCCGCGCCGTATCCCCGGTCCCCCGGCTCGAAAAACTCACCGCCGGCTTAGGTAGTGGCGCCTACAAAATCGACGAAAACTCCTTTAAGCCCTACGCGGCCTGCAAACACTGCCATCCCGCCATCAACGCCGCCCAGATACTGCTGGGCGCGCCCGGCTTCGACACCGGCCGCGTCCGCTCGATCGCCGTCCGCACCAACTCCGTCGCCGAAAACCTCGTCAACAACCCCGCTCCCCAGAACGCCTACGGCAGCAAATTCAGCCTCCAGTACTGCGTCGCCGCCGCCTTCCGCTACGGCCGGGTAGGGGTCGAGGAATTCGCCTCCGACCGCGCCGGCGACGGCGAACTCCGGCGGCTGATGGACTGCGTCGCCGTCGAGGTCGACCCTGAACTCGACGAACAATACAAGCGCAACCCAGAGAAATGGTCGACCCTCGTCATCGTCACCCTGGACGACGGCGAGCGTTTCCAGCAATACATCGCCTACCCCAAGGGCGACCCGCAAAACCCGGTATCCTACGCCGAGACGGAGGACAAATTCCGTTCCCTCGCCGACGGCGTCTTAGCTCCGGAAGCCGGGGACGCGCTGCTCAAAACCGTGGCCGGTTTGGAAAGCATCGCTAACGTCGCTGGCGTTTTCCGCTGCTGAAACATTACGCCCACAAAAAAGCAACGGCATTTCGCCGTTGCTTTTGCCATTCATTCGTTCAATACCACCGCCGCGGCCGCCGAAGCGCCGGCAGACGCGGTTGACGCCGCGTCGCCCGGCTTCACGATCGTCTCCTTGAGCGTGTGCAGCTCGTTGTCGATCTTCTCCAGCAGCGCCGCCCGCTCCACCGATTCCAGCTTTGTGGCTATATCGCGCAGCTCGCTGTTCGACATCCCCTCCAGACGCTGCTCGATAGCCCTAATTTGCTCTTCCAGCTGCTGCGCCTTCTGCAGCTCGCCGGCGCTCAGCGGCACACCTGCCCCCTGCCGGTCGCCGGCCTGGGGACCGTCGGCTTGCTGCCCACTCACCGGCCCGCCTTTTACCTGCCGGTCCTGAGCGCCCTTTTGTCCGCCGTTCTCCGCCATGCGCATCCCTCCGTTGTCACTAGCATGGGAAGCGGCGGCATTTTTATGCGCCCGGCCGGATCGGGCCGTATGTAAATATATTCCGTGCCGCCGGGGCATAATTTCGACAGGAAATCATCACCTCTGGTGGTAACAAATGTCGAACCCGCTTGCCGCCTACCTGGCGATGCTCAAAAAACTGCTTATATACCGGCCGCCGTCCACCCCGCCGCCGTTTGTCCTCGAAGAGAGGGAGGGAGCGGACGGAAACGCTCAGCCGTCCGTCCTCACCCGTCGGGCCAACGAACTCGGCGCTCTGCTCCGCCATGCCCGCCGCCTCGAAAAGCTTATGCTCGAGGTCAGGGCCAGCCTGGCGGCCGAGCCTGGCCCGGATGCCGTAAAAGCCCTTCAGGTCCGGGCGGAAGCCCTGGAGAAACAGCAGGCCGAACTGGCGCCGCTCCTCCTCGCCTACGGCGGCGCCACCAGGCAGGAGGACGCCAACATCAGCGCCAGCCTGGCGGAAAATCTCCGCACCGTCCGGCGCCTTTTCCGGCTACCCACCAACAGGACCATAGTTCTCCGGCGGTTCGTCATCCCCGCATCTCCGCCGCTCGACGCCGCGCTTGTCTTCAGCAAGGAGCTGGCCGACAAGAAAGACATCAACTCCGCCATCCTCCTGCCCCTCCTGGGTGCCAAAGATGTGATAGCCGAAGGCGACGGTGTCTTCGCCGCCCTCGTCGCCCGCCACCTGCCTGTCAACGACGCCGACGAAGCCCGCGACTTCCGCACCGTCGTCCGCGGCGTCACCGGCGGCGACACCGCCCTGTTCGTCGACGGCGCCGCCGCCGCCCTGCTCATCGAGACCAAAGGCTTCGAGCACCGCGCCATCAGCCGGCCGGCTATCGAGCAGACCGTCCGCGGCAACCAGTCCGCTTTCACCGACACACTGCGCATCAACATCTCCCTCGTCAGCCGCGCCCTCCGGTCCGCCGACCTCGTTACCGACATCATCTCCCTCGGCGCCCGCGGACGTACCGACTGCGCCGTCATATACCTCGCCTCCGTTGCCAACCCCGCCCTCGTCGCCGAGGTCAAGCGCCGCCTTGCCGCTATCCGCACCGATTACCTCGCCATCGGAACACTCGAGCAGTTCATCGAAGACCGGGGCTTCCTCCCGTTGCCCCAGACCATTTCCTCCGAGAAACCCGACCGGGTCACCGCCCACCTCGCCGAAGGCCGCGTCGCCGTGCTCCTTGACGGCGACCCTTTCGCCCTCGTCGTACCGGCCACCTTCTTCACCCTCCTACATTCCCCCGAGGACTTCGCCCTCAAACCGCCGTCAGGCACCTTCATGCGCCTTCTCCGCCTCGCCGCCGCCCTGCTCGCCGTCCTCCTGCCGTCCGTGTACGTCGCTATCGTCTACTATCACCCCGAAGCCCTCCCCACAGACCTCCTACTCACCATCGCCGGCTCCCGCGAGCGCATCCCTTTCCCCGCCTTCTTCGAGGTACTCGTCATGGAACTCTCCCTCGAGTTCGTCCGCGAGGCGTCTTCCCGGGTTCCCGGCGTCCTCGGCGAGGCCACCGGCATCGTCGGCGGCATCATCCTCGGCCAGGCCGTCGTCACCGCCAACCTCATCAGCCCTGTCACCGTCGTCATCGTCGCCATCACCGCCCTCGCCTCCTTCACCATCCCCGACTATCGCGTCGGCATGTTCATCCGCCAGAGCCGCTTCGTCTTCCTTGTCGCCGCCGCCGTTCTCGGCCTTGTCGGCGTAGCCGGCCTCATCTTCGTCGGCGCCCTCCTGACCTGTGCGGTCAAATCCTTCGGAGTGCCCTTCCTCGCGCCGATCGCCCCGGCCGCTGATGCCGGTCGCGATGCCGTCGTGCGCGGCCCCGTGAACGAGCAGGAATTGCGCCCCGACACCCTCAACACCCTTGATCGGCGTCGCCAGCCGTCCGTCAGCCGCGGATGGGCTGAAAAAGATAGTGAGGGCGGGGGAGGGGAGGCGGACCAATGAGCTACCGGCCCGGCAACATGGGGACTGTCGAGGGGGCGGCGCTCGCCTTCGCCGTCGGCATCACCCCCGTATTCCTGTCCGTTTGGTCGATCGTCCTCGAACGCGCCGCCACCGGCGCATGGCTGACGCCGCTTATCACCGGGCCCGTGCTGCTGGCGGCTTTACTGGCTGTCTTCCACGTTATGGCCCGCGTTCCCGGCGACCTCCACGGCGTCGCCGAGGCCCTCCTCGGGGTTACCGCCGCCCGGCTCGTCACACTGTACCTCGCCGCCTGCTTCTTCACCTCCGCAGTCCTCCAGCTCCGCCAGTTCGCCGAAAACACCCTCCTCACCGCCCTGCCAGCCACCGACATCACCCTCGCCATGGGCTGGTACGGCCTTGCCGTTGCCGTCGCAGTCTTCACCGGCATCGAAGCCCTCGCCCGCGCCGCCCGCCTTGTCCTGCCCGCCGGCATGCTCCTCCTGTTCGTCGGCTTTGTCGCCCTCACCGACCGGTTCGACATCCACAACGTCATGCCATGGCAGGGCAGTGGTCTCACTGTGGTATGGGTCGGCCTCGAGACGCCCGGCCTCTTCCTCGCCACCTTCGTCATCCCCCTCCTCGCGCCTTCCTTCCAGGACATCCGCACCATGAAGAAAGCCGCCCTCATCGGCATCGGCCTGGCCACCGCCGTCCGCTCGTCCACCCTGTTCGTCTACACCGGCATATTCAGCGTCGCCGTCGGCCAGGAAAAAGTCCTGCCGTTTTTCGAGCTGACCCGCCTCGTCTACCTGACCCGTTTCATCCAGCGCGTCGAGAGCTTCTTCATCCTCATATGGGTCTTCGCCGGCATGACGATGATCGCCGTCAACCTCTACCTCGCCGCCTTCCTGCTGGCGCGGCTGTTTGCCCTGCCATCCCTGCGCCCTCTTGCCGTCCCGCTCGTCGTCGTCGCCATTCAGACCGCCCTCCTCATCCCCGACCTCACCACAGCCATCGAAATCAGCCTCCGGGTCGAGGGTGCCGTCCAGACAGCCGGCATCTACGCCATCCCCACCGTTCTTATAGCCGCCCTGTACACCAGGAAGAGGGAAGGGAGGGCCGCAGGTGGTTAAACTCGCTCGCGTCCTCGCCGTTCTCTGCGTCGCAGTCCTCCTTGCCGGCTGCCACGGCGCCCGCGAGACCGAGGAAGTCGCCTTCGTCACCGCCCTCGGCCTCGACAGCGCCGCGGACGGAAAATACAAAATCACCTTTACCGTCGAAATCCCCCGCGCCGTCGGCGCCTCCGGGGGCGGCGGCCCGGAAGCCCCTCACGGCCCTGCGGTTGTGACCAGCATCGTCGCCCCATCCGTGGCCGAAGCACGCAATCTCCTCGCCGCGACGATGTCGCGCTTCTCCGACGCCTCCCACCTCAAAGCCATCCTCATCGGCGAAGACCTCGCCCGCGCCGGCATCCGGGATATAATCGCCCCCTTCACCCGCTTCCGCGAATACCGCGGCACCATCTTCGTATTCGTCGTCAGCGGCACCGCCGAGAACTTCATGCTCAAAAACACCCCAATGGTCGATTATCTCCCCTCGAAATGGTACGAATCGATGATGATATCGGGTGAAGACAGCCATTACTATCTGCGCAGGGACCTCCACGATCTCTACCTCGGCCTCAAAAACCCCGGCCGGGCAGCATTCACCACCTATCTCGCCGTCAACCCGCTCGTTGGCCGCGACAAGCCCGCCGGGCCGCGGACGCCCCGCACGCCGGCCGACCCTTACATCGCCGGCGGCATCCCCCGCTCAGGCACCGGCAACCCGGCCGAGGTCGCCGGCCTCGCCGTCTTCGCCGCCGACAAAATGGTCGGCGTCCTCGGCACCGCCGACACCCGCATCCTCGCGATCCTCAACAATAAATACCACAACAGCCGCTTCGTCCTCGACGATCCGCTTCAGCCCGGCAAGATAATCAACATCCGCCTGCGCAACGGCGCCAAGCCGCAAATAGAAACCGAACTTGCCGACGGCCGGATGGCGATAAAAATAAAAGTCTTCCTCGAAGCCGAACTTTCCGCCAACCCAGGCGGCATAAACTACGAGAAAGGCGAATACCGCAAACTGCTCGAAGAGCGCGTGTCGGCCGTCATCACCCGCGAAATCGTCGACTTCGTCGGGCGCACCCAGGCGCTCGGCAGCGACGTCTTCGGCTTCGGCCGCTTCCTTCGCTCCCGCTACGCCACTTACGGCATGTTCGTCCGGGCCGCCGTCGATAGTCTCTATCCCGCCGCCGCCGTAGAAGTGGCCGTTATCACCAGCTTCCGCCGTTCCGGGCTCATGTGGCGTACAACCCCCTTTAAAAACGCCGCCACCGCGCAGGAAGGACACTGACATGGACATCGTCTACGTCGCCGTGGCCGCCTGCGCGGCCGTACACACCGGCACCTTCGGCCTGTGGCTAGGCAAACAGGGCAACAGGGCGGGGGCGTTGTTCGCTTTCTGCCTCGCCGCCCTCTGCCTCGGCCTGCCGCTATACCGGCTCATTTTCGGCCATTAAGGCAACAAAAAAGCAGCGGCCTCGCCGCTGCCCTCCGACCGTTGATAAAGCCCCATCTGCGGCGTTGCTCCTCAGAGCGCTTGCTAGCGTACATCCGAGTACGCGTCGCGGCGCGCTCTTCCGGTGCGCCTAGCATCTGGGGCTTTCTGAACGGTCTGGATTATCACTGCACATTAACGCGCATGCCGTCCTGCATCTTGTCTAATCCGGATACAACCACCCGTTCGTCCGGCTGCAGGCCCTCCAGCACCTCGACCCACACGCCGTCGCTCACCCCCGCCTTGATTTTGCGCTGGTCGGTCACGCCATCCTTGGCGATGACGAAAACCGTCTTGCGCCCCTCGCGGGAGATGACCGCCTGGGCGGGGACGGCCGCCGCGTTCCGCACCGTCGGGCCGGAGGCCTCGCCACTCACCGCCATGCCCGACTTCAGGCGCTGGTCGGCGTTAGCGAAGGTCACTGTCACCGCGTAATTAAGCTCCGCCTGGTCGGACAGCGTCACTCGCCGCGTAACCTTGCCGGTTATCGCCCGGTCGAGCGCGGCCACCCGCATCTGTACCGCCGCCCCCTGCGCCAGCACTTTGGCGATAGGCTCGGTCACCACCAACCGGACGATCATTTCGTCCTCGCCGGCCAGGTTGATAATCGGCAGACCGGGCCGCGCGTATGCGCCCTCGCCCTGGTACTGCTTCACCACCACCCCGCTCCGCGAGGCCACCACCCGGCCATTGTTGAGGCGGGCCCTGACCGATGCCGCATTGGCGGCCGCCGCATCGACCTGGGCTTTGGCGATCTGCACCTTGATGCGGTCGTTCTCCAGCGTCTGCTTCGATACCGCGTTATAAGCGTCAAGTCCCTGCGACCTCTTCAGGTCGCCCTCCGCCTGAGCCTGGCTGCCGCGGGCCGCCGCCAGGTTGGCCTCGGCCGAGGCGACCTGCCCGGCCAGCTCCTTCGTGTCCAGGATCGCCACCGTCGCGCCGGCCCTGATCACATCCCCCTCGGCCACCAGCAACTTATCGATGCGCCCCTCGATCTGTGGGCTGACATCGATGTTCCAGGCCGGTTCTAGCTTGCCGGTGAAGGAATACTTCGCGGCGATATCGCGATGCACCACCGCAGCCACCTGGACGGCCACGTTGGCTGCGGACATGCGCTCCGCCCGGTCCCTGCTCACGCTGTAATTGTCGGCGACTCGCCAGGCCAGGAAACCCACCAGGCACAGCACCACCAGCGCGGCCGCCGTTGCGTAAACTTTTGTGCGTCTGTCCAGGAACACTGTTTTACCTCCTCACGCCATCTGCCGGCGGGCAAGTTCGGCGAACAACCCCTGTCTGTCCATCAGCTCGCGGAACGTACCGCTCTCCGCGATACGGCCCTTGTCAAGCACATAGATGCGGTCGGCGCCCATCACTGTGCTCAGCCGGTGGGCGATCACCACCCGCGTCGCCTGGAGCCTCTCCAGGCTGGCGCTCACGATCGCCTGCGTCCGGTTGTCGAGAGCGCTCGTCGCCTCATCGAAAAAGACGACGCGCGGGCGCTTGATGAGCGCTCTGGCAATCAGCAGCCGCTGCCGTTGTCCGCCGCTGATCGTCGCCGCTCCTTCGCTGATCATCGTGAACATCCCCATCGGCATGCGGCGGATATCCTCGTCGATGCCGGCCATCGTCGCCGCCTCCCAGGCGGCATCCACCGGCAGATTGGCCGACCCGACGATATTGCCGTATATATCGCCGGCCATCAGCTGGCCGTTCTGGATCACCACTCCCAGTTGCGCGCGGACGGCCCGCACATTCAGCTCTTTAAGGTCCTGGCCGTCGTAATACACGCCGCCGGCGGCCGGCTTCTCGAACCCCAGCAGCAGGCGCAGCAGCGTCGACTTGCCGCTGCCCGACGGCCCGATGATGGCCACGAATTCGCCCTTGCCGATCCGCAGGCTTACATCGTCGAGGACCATCGCCCCCTCGGAGCGGTAGCGGAAGCTGACACGGTCGACGCGGATATCGCCGGCCAGCGTGCCGGGATCGCGTCTCGCCTCGCTCACCTCCGGCAGCGTTTTCAGCACCGGCCTGGTGCGCTCGAACAGCGGGATGATATCCATGACCGCCAGCAGCGAGGAGGACAGGGCGACCGCCGAGCCGAAAAAGCTCGTAAAAGCGGCGTTGAAAGCGATGAACTGGGCCGGCGCCACGCCGGACGCCGGGCCGGTCACGAAATAATAGATCACGGCCTGGGTGAAAATCAGATAACCGGCGTTGAAAACCGCCATCGAATAAGAAACGATGCGCGCCCGCACCGCCACCTCGCGTTGGCGGGAGAAATCCTTGGCCCACAGGAAAAAAGCCCGGTTCTCCGTACCCGTCATGCGGAACTTGGCGACGCCGCCGACGATCTGAAGCATCGTGCCGGCGATCCTGCCGGCTATCTCCATCAGCTGACGGCGGTAACGAAACTCGATATAGCAGACCGGCACCATGACCACCAGGAAAACGGCCACCAGGAGTATGGCGATCAGGGCCAGCTTGGCACTGTAGTAAAAAAGCAGGGCAAGGTTGAAAAACGAAAAGATGCCCGCCATGATCGACGACAGCGCCACCCCCGACAGCAACTGGCGGATGGCGTTGATGCCACCGGCCCGGGTGGCCAGGTCGCCGACCGTATACTGCCGGAAGAAAGACGCCGGCAGCCCCAGCAGACGGTCCCAGACCGCCGCCTCCAGCGCCATATTCATCCGGTTCTCGCTGCGGATAACCGCCAGCGAGCGCGAGAACTCGAACAGGAACCCGGACGTCGTCAGCGCCAGCAGCAGGCCGGCCATCACCAGCATGCCGTCCAGCTCGGCCGACGGAATGATATCGCTCACCAGAATGCCGGTAGCGATAGGGGAGACCATCCCCAGCAGGCCGCCGGCGACTCCCATCAGTAAAATCATCAGGAGATCGCGCCGCCAGCAGCTTCTAAGCGCGAACAGAATTATATCCTTGGCCCCGACCGCCTTGTCCGGCAGCGGCCGGAAAAACATATACGCATCGTCGTTCAGCTCGCCGGCCACCGCCGCCGTCACCGGGATCGTCTCGCCCGTCTGCGGGTCGGCGAGATCGTAGCGCTCCGGGCCTGCCGGCAGCAGCGCGACCGGCCGGCCGCCGCCGCGGAAAGCCACCAGCGGGCCGTTGTCCCGTCGCCACCAGTCGTCCCGCAGCAGCACCCTGTGGCACTTGAGGCGCGACGCCTGGGCCAGCAGCTTCAGGTTGCCGTCGTCATCCGCGCTGCGGTGGCCGGCGGAGCGGACTGTATCCGCATCGACGCCGATCGCGGCCGCCACCAGCCGGCAGGCCGCCAGCAGCGGATCGCCGGCTTCCTCCGCCAGCGGCGGGGCGCCGGTCGGGTCGATGACCCGCGAAAGGCGGGCGAACGCCTCCTGGGCGGTGCGGATATCCCGCTGCCGCCTTTCCGCCAGCCGTTCCCTGTCCCGCCGCTCGGCGGCAGCGATACCCGCCGCCAGAGCGGCCGCCACCTCCTGGTGGTAAAGCCTCAGCGCCGCCGGTAGTTCGGCGTGTGCGCCCGGTCTTTGCGGCAGGGCGGCGTCGGCCGCCAGTGCTGCCGACAGCGCCGCCGTCCACTCGGCCGCCAACCGCGACAAATCGTTCTTCATCACCTGGTCGAGCGGCTTCTCTTCCAGCTCAGCGGCCTCGCCGGCCGCGAACAGCGCCACATCCGCCGCGCCCAGGCCGAACAGCGCCTGGCCGGGGCCCGCGGTGAACAGCCCCAGCGGCCGTCCGTCCGGCTGCCCGGCCGTCAGCCTGCGCGCCGTTACCGCCACCCTGCCCGTCAGCACCATCCACAGCGTATCCGGGGCGTCAAGACGGATAGGGCCGTTCGCCTTTGTCAGCTGCACTCGCATACGCTATCCGCCTTTCTCCTCAGAATCGCCCGGGGTCAAGCCGACCAACTCGTGGTACATACCGTCAACGGCAATCAGCTCCTCGTGGCGGCCCCGCTGGATGATCTTCCCGTACTCCAGCACGATAATCTCGTCCGCGTCGCGGACCGCGCTCAGCCGGTGGGCCACGATAAGGCACGTGCAGCCGCGGCGGCGGATATTCTCCATCACCGTCTTCTCGGTCACCGGATCGAGCGCGCTCGTCGCCTCATCCAGGATCAGAATCGAGGGATTGGTCGCCAGCGCACGGGCGATCTCCAGGCGCTGCCGCTGGCCGCCGCTGAAATCGCGGCCCCCCTCGGCCATGCGGTAGTCATAGGCATCCGGCAAAGCGATGATATCGTCGTGGATGGCCGCGTCGCGGGCGGCAGCGAACAGATCGGCGTCCGGGACCGTCGCGTCCCACATCGTCAGATTCTCGCGCACCGTCCCCTCGAACAGGCAGATATCCTGATCCACCGACGTCAGCGAATTCGTGATCAGCTCGCGGGGCAGCTTCTCCCGCCGCCGGCCGTCGAGGCGGACCTCGCCGTTCCACGGCCGGTACAGGCCGGCGGCCAATCTCGCCACCGTCGACTTGCCGCTCCCCGAGCCGCCCACCAGCGCAATGCGTTCGCCGGGCCGCGCGGTCAGGCTGAAATCCTCCAGCAGCGGCGCCTCCAGCCGGTTATAGCCGAACGTCACCGCCGCGAACTCCAGCTTACCCTCCAGCTTCGTCGCCGTCGTTGCCGCTTCGTCCTGTTCCGTCTGCGGATCGGTCGGATAGTTCATAACATCGTCCAGGCGGCGGAGGTCGCCCTCCATCTCCTGCAGCACGCCGCCGAAGCCAACCAGGCGGTTCACCGGCCCAAGGAAGCTCGCCATCAGCGCCTGGAAAGCCATCAGCGCGCCGATCGTCATCTGGCCGGCGATCACCTTATAGCCGCCCAGCACCAGGATAGCCGAAGTGTTCAGCGTCATCAGCGACAGCGGCACCGCGCCCAGCATCTCGTTATAGACCGACAGGCGCTGCTCGGCGTTCATCAGCTTGATCTGATAGCCGGCCCACTTATCGAACAGGTCGGCCTCGTTGCCGCCCGCCTTCACCGTCTCGATAATCTGCAAGCCGCCCATCGTCACCCCGGCCAGCTTGCCCTGATCCTGGAGAAACTTCATATTCTGGTCTTTGCGCCAACGGGCCACCCCCAGCAGGAACGCCATGTTCAGAGCGGCGATAACCACGCCCACCAGCGCCAGGGTTACATCGTAATACAACATCACCGCCAGGAAAAAACCGATCATCATAAAATCGAGGAACACCGACGCCACCTGGCCGGCGAGCATCTGGGCCACCGTATCGTTAATCTGCACCCGGGAAATTATATCCCCGCCATAGCGGTTGGTGAAAAACTCCATCGGCAGCCGCAGCACATGCCAGAAGAACCGGCCCGAAGTGCTTACCGCCAGCTTCGTCTCGAACCGCAGCAGATAATGCTCGCGGCACCACGTCAGCACCATCTGGGCGCCCACCGTCACAAGCATCCCGAACAGCAGCGCCTTCAGCCAGTCCTGGTTGCCGGCCACCAGAATATCGTCGATGAAAATGCGCGTGAACGCCGGTACCACCAGGCCCGGCACCACAAGGCAAAAGCCCACCAACACCAAAAAAGCCACCGTCGTCCGGTAGCCCGCCAGACGCTGGCGCAAACTTTGCAGCATGCCGGGCCGGGAACTGCTGCGGGCAAAATCCGGTCCCGGTTCGAACAACAGCGCGATGCCGGTGAAAGCTTGGTCGAACTCCTCCAGCGACACCGTCCGCCGTCCGCTGGCTGGGTCGTTGAGAAAAACCCGCTCCGCACCGAACCCCTCGACAACCAGGAAATGATTGAAATTCCAGTGGACGATCATCGGCAGAGGCAACCCGCGCAGCTCATCAGGTTCCTTGCGCACCCCGCGCGCCACCAGCCCGTAGCCGCGGGCCGCCTTCACCATGCTGCTGGCCTTGCTGCCGTCGCGGGACACGCCGCACACCACGCGCAGCTCCTCCAGCGGCACCGGCTTGCCGTGGAACCCCAGCACGATCGCCAACGCCGCCGCCCCGCACTCCACCGCCTCCATTTGGATGACGGTAGGCGTTCTTTTATAATCGCCGCCGTTCAGGTAAGCTTCGACCTTATCCAGCCACCCGTTCATCGGTCGGTTACGCTCCGCAGCAGTTGGTCCATCTCCAGCAGCACCAGGCTTACCGGCCGCTGCCGCTTCACCACGATCGAGCCCGTGCAGATCGTGCCGTCGCCGATCTTCAGATTCGGGCCGCGCCGCGAAGACCACAGATACCCGCTCGGGGTCGTCTCATCGGTCAGCAGCTCCACCCTCAGCTCCAGGACGGCCGTCGTCCCGGCCAGAAACTTCTGCACAAGCTCGCGGCTGCCCAGCACCCGCAACATCCCGTCCGTCGTCACCGGCAGCTCGGACACCGAGCGGACCTTGCCCAGGATATAGCCATGCTCCTCCTTCTTAACCATCGAAGGGCTGACGCGGACCTCCATCCCCGGCACCACCCGCTTGCCCTCCTCCGCAGGCACGTACATCGCCACTTCGCGCGAAATCTGGCCCGTATTGACATCCGCCAGATTGATGCTCACAATCGCCTGCCCCGGCTTGATATACTCGCCGGGATTGACCTTGACCTCAAGCACCGCCCCCGAAACCGGGCTTACCACCCGCGAATAATCGTTCAGCTTCGTTTCCAGCGTCTGGATCTGGGCCAGCTTCGCGCTATACTCGGTCTGGCTGGACGCCACGCGAAGCTCGCTCTTCGCCTGCCTGATAGCCAGCACCAGCTCCGGCTGGGCCACCAGAGCGACGCTCTGTCCCTTCGCCAGGAAATCCCCTGGGGCGACCTCGATATCGAGAATCTGGCCCTCAGCGTGATGGGCGATATTGAAAACGCCGCCGGAAGAAACCAGCAGCCCCTGGCCGGTCACCGTCGTCGCCACACTGCCGAGGAAACCCCAGCCGAGGGCGGCTGCCAGCAGCACAAGCATCGCCAGCAGAACCAGCCAGCCGCGGGGCGTTGTCACCGTCATCAGTTGATCCAACTGCTCCGGCGACGAGAGTCGGTCCAGAGCGACTTTGCGGAACAAACCGTCGTCCAAGCCATCCACTCCTGGCTACGGCCGTTGATAAGCGACCATCTGCGGCGTTGCTCCTCAGAGCGCTTGCTAGCGTACATCCGAGTATGCGTCGCGGCGCGCTCTTCCGGTGCGCCTTGCATCTGGCCGCTTCTGAACGGCCTAAATCTATACAAGAACCCTTCATCTTAAAACTGGCGCGCTAACTTACCCGCGGCCCGCCAAAAACTTTTCCTCAAGTGCGCTGGCCATTCTCGTCGCGGCCGGCATGCCGGGCTTCAGTTCGTACGAACCCTGCCGCAAGAGCGTCGCGGCCATAACGCCCACGCCGCCCGACACCGAATCGAGGTCGGTCTCGCTCAGCTCGCCCGTCGTCGCTTTCGCCACATACAGCAGCAGCTTGAGGGCGGAGCGAAACTCCTCCGCGCCCATCTCCAGGCCCTCGCCCTTCAGCACCGCAAGAGCGTCCTGCAGGGAAGACGCCTGCTCCATGCGCCTGCGGAACAGCTCCTCGTTTACCGCCTTATCCATGAATAACTGCAGCTTGCGCTCCTCCACCCTCGTCGCCTCCCGCCAAATAAATACGCGCGCATGTAAATGATTAAATATAACTCACAGTTATTATTTCACAAATTCTTCCTTTTGGCAAGCACTATTTTCCCGCCGGAAAGCGATAATACTGTCAAAATAGCGACATATTTCCTCCCAACAGGTTTTGGTTAATCGCCGTAATCGACAAAAAAATTCCCGCCGAGGGAAAATTTAACTTGACACATTACTTAACCACGAGCTATAATTTGCTCAAAAGGGGAAAACATTTTTACTTATGGTTAACTTGATAAATAACAAGGGGGAGAACCATGGAGAAAGTCGATTTCATCCGCAAACGCGCCGCAGTGATCGCCAAGGCCTGGACCGACCCGGTGTACCGCCAAACCCTTGTTGCCAACCCCCAAGAGGTTATCGCCCGTGAATTCGCCCTCGACCTACCTGCCGACCTCGCCGTAACCATTCTCGAAGACAGCGCCGACACCATCCACCTCGTGCTCGTCGACCCCGCCGACCTGCCGGATGAAGAGAAGGCGGGCTTCAAAGCTGCTATTCTTGCCAAAGCGTGGACCGACCCCGCCTTCAAAGAAGACCTCATCGCCGACCCCGCCGCCGCCCTGACCGCGGCCTTCGACGCCAAAATCCGCCCCGGCGTGCGCGTCAAAGTCGTCGAGCAGACTGCCGACCACGTCTACGGTATAATCCCCGTCCGTCCTGCTACCCTATCCGACGCCGACCTCGACAAGGTCGCCGGCGGTATGAGCCAGACGGAACAACAGAACATTGATATGGGCGGTACAATTTTGATATGTGGAGGCCTTGCCATCGCGCAACCGGAAATTGCTCCGGAGATGGTCGCTACGATCGGTATAACAATGTATCAAGACCGCGATACGGTGAAAGCAGACGGCAAATGGATCGGCCACGAAGGCAAGAAACTCGGCAAATCCATCGGCCACGGCGCCAAAAAAGTCTTCCACGGCTGGTAAGCCATGCAGTAAAGTGCAAAACAGGGAGGAAAGAACATGGACAATACCGCCATCGAGAGCAAACGGGCCGAGCTCCTCGCCCGCGTATGGTCCAGCCCCGACTACCGGCGCCAGTTCGCCGCCAACCCCAAGGACGTCATCGCCGGCGAATTCGGCCTGGACTTACCAGCCGGCGCCAACGTCGAAGTCCTCTTCGACACACCCGACACCGAGCACCTCGTCCTCATACCGCCCCCAATGCTCCCCGCGGACGACGAGTCCGACGTCCAGGTGCGCATCTCCGCCAAGGCCTGGGCCGATTCGCCCTTCAGGGCCGCCCTCCTCGCCGACCCCAAGGCCGCCTTCAGGGACCATCTCAACTATACGCTGCCTGACAAGCCCGCCCTCAAAGTCGTCGAACAGACCGAAAATACTTACTACATCGTCATCCCCCAGCGGCCGCCCAACCTCTCCGACGCCGAACTCGACCAGGTCGCCGGCGGCACCAGTACGCTGCAGAAAGTCCAGTACGGCGTCGGCGGCGGCTCGATTGCCGCCGGTGTCGCCATGTCGGTTATTCCTGGCGGCGTCTTATTCGGTGCGCCCCTGGTGATCTCGGGCGTGGGAACGCTGCTGGCCGACGGCGATGTCCGGCACGGCATCGCCACCGCCGCTCAAGCCGTCGGATCGGGAGTATCCAAAGCCGCCCACGCCGTCAGCAGCATTTTCCACAGACGCTGGTAAACATAAACCGCCTTCAGGCGACAAGCATTTCGGTTGCATCTTATGCGCTCTTTTGCCATAATAATGGTGTATGCCAATTTAGAAAAGCGCGGTGTTATTATGGATATCGGACAACGGATCAGGCGCCTCCGCAAGGCCAACCGGCTCACCCTCGAGGAACTGGCCCGGGCGACAGATCTCTCGCAGCCCTTCATAAGCCAGATAGAGCGCGACATCAAAACCCCTTCCATCGAAACCCTCTCCCGCGTCTGCGAAGCGCTCGGCGTCACCTTGGCGGAATTCTTTTCGCCGGGCATCCTTCTGCCACCCGACATCGAGCGGCTGGTCGAAGCCGCCCAGCGGCTCACCCCCCAGCAGCGTGAACTGCTGTCGCGGTTCCTCGAACAGCTGGAGGCGGCGACCAATGCCCCTGAGGGCCGCACCTCGGATTCCAACTGATACAAAAGCTGACCCGGCGAAGATTCGCCGGGTCTTTTCCGTTTATATTCCCATCATATAATTTCGGTTAATGTTGGAATTATCTACCCGAACAGTCGCCCTGTCAGCTCCCGCAGCGCCACCGGACACTGCCGGTCGCCGGTCGCCGGGTCGCCGTACACCTTGGCCGCCTTGGCCCGGCATGGCCGGCAGTAGGGAAGGTGACCGCACCGGCGGCAGGGGGCGCCGATCGTCTCCTCCGTTGCCCTTAAAGCCGCCAGCACCGGCGAGTTCTGCCAGTACTCCGCAATCGTCAGCCCGGTCTCGGGGAAGTCAAGGTGAGGGCAGGGACTCAGCCGGCCGTCCACGTCCACGGCAACAGCATCGCGACCCGCGCCGCAGCCGGTCTCGATGCCCGTCGTCCACTCCCCGTACACCGCCAGCCTCAGCGCCGGATAACAGCTTTCCACCTCGATCGGCATCGCCGGGTCGTCGTAGTCCCGCAAAAACGCCGCCAGCCGGAAGAAAGCCTCGCCTGTCAGGACCGCCTCGGCGTTGTGGCGGGAATCGGGCTTCAGCACCAGGACGACTATGCCTCTCGCCCCCAACTCCCTGGCCTTGGCCGCCAGGGCGGGAAAATCGTCGGCGTTGTCACGGCGGGCCACCCAATTTATATAGAAGGGCTGGCCCAGGCTCCGCAGCAGATCGGCCGCCGCCACCGTCTCCCGGAAGCAGGTGCGCGACAAAGCGTGGATATCCTCTCGCGACCCGTTCAGCGACAGCCATAGGCTGCCCAGGCCGCTCGCCGCCAGCTCCTTCGCCAGCTCGGCCGTCAGGCCCACGCCGCTCGTCGCCACCGCCGTCCCGATACCGGCCGCAGTCGCCAGCCGCACCACCTCCGCCAGGCGGGGGTAGGAGAGAGGCTCGCCGCCGCTAAGATTCAGCTCATGCACCTTCAGCGCCGCCGCCTCGGCCACAAACGCCGTCAACACATCCCAGTCGATGTCCCGCGCCGCTGCCGCCTTCACATAGCACTGCGGGCAGCTCAGCGGGCAGCGCGTCGTCAGCGCCACATTCATCTGCCAGGGCATCGACAGCGACCGCGGCGGGCGGCCGTCGCCCAGATACTCCGCCGGCCATAGCGCGGCGTCGGTCATTACAGTCATGCTTCACCCCGTATTACTAGCCGCCGGTCATGTTAACCCCGGCGTTACCTTAGCCCCTGGCCCGGCCGCTTCTGCAGCTTCAGTGCCGGCTTCGCCGCCTCGTACCGCTCCAACTGCCAAAACAGCAGCAGCGTCAGCGCCACCACCGCCGCGATCACCACCCAGTGGTTCACGCCCAACGCCTGGGGCAGCGTGATCTTGCCGTAATTGCCCCACGTCAGCACCGTCGTTTTCAGCCATGGGAACGCCTCGGCGTAAAGGCCGGCCCCCACCAGCATACCCAGAATGGCCCACGCCGCGTCCAGTCGGCCCTCGCCCAGCGCCGCCACCGCCGTGCCCGGGCAGTAACCCACCAGGCCCCAGCCCAGGCCGAAGATCAGGCCGCCGATCACCACGCCGCCCAGGATAGTCGGCTTCACCGCCAGCTTCACCAGGCCCAGATCATAAAGCAGGTAAACGCCCACCATCGCCACGACCACGTGCGACAGCATAAACTTGACGATCGTGAAATCCACCAGACGCAGCGCTCCCAGTTGCTTATCATAGCGGAGCACCCGCCCCTTCTGCAGGAAAAAACCGAACAGCACTCCGGTAACGAACCCGTACAACAGCTCTGTCATCTGCCGCCGCCTCCCCCGTACACGATCCGGGCCATGATCAGGCCGCCGACAAAGAAACACACCAGCGCGATATAACCGCTGACCGCTAGCTGAAGCGAACCGCTCAGCCCATGACCGCTCGGTCAGCCATCTGCCAGGCGGGCGCCGAACATCGCCACGATCCCGCCGACGAACGCCACCGCTCCACGGTGCCAGGCCGAAGCCCCGAACCGCTCGCTCCACATATCGGGCACCGCCTGCAGACGGAACTCGCCCGCCGCCCGGGCAGCCGCGAACGCCCCGACGAAAATCCCGGCAACGAACAGCCACTGCCAGTCGAACTTCGGCGCCTCGCGGATAAAATACTCCATCTTCGCCACCCGTTCGGCGCCGAAAAGCTGTTCGATCATCCCGGTCGTCCGCACGAAAGTCGTCGAAGCCCCGAGATACTTCCCGGCGACCCACACCGACAGGATCGAAACCAGGCCGCTCAGCGCCCCGGCCACATAGGGGTTCCAGCCCTTATCTTCCTTCATCTTATAACCTCCTTTATTCAAAATACTATATAATCCTATGCTTCGACGCACCGTTTTGTCGCACCTCCTGCGTTCGTCCCGCAAATATTAATCACCCCCGCTTTATGTAGTCTCCTGCCGCCGCCGTGCATAAGATAATAGAGAAGCCCACCGCAAGGAGGGGAAACCAGTGTCGCAAAACAAGCCGCGCAAACCGTTCCGTCAGATACCGACCGAAGCATTCAGCCCTCTCATCCCCACCGAAGTATTCATCGAGCTCAACCCAGAACTGGCAAGTTTCTTCGAGACCGAGTACTATCCCGAAAACTATCCCGCTTATCAAGGGTATAAGTATCAAAGCTGGAGCTGCTTCCCACGTCGCTTCTGTGTGCCGCGGCCGTGCACTCCCGTTTAGCGGGCAAGGCCGCCAGCAATCCGCCCCCAGAGTCCCGGCTCATGCCGGGCTCTTTCCTTTGGGCTGGCAAAATCATACCCGCCGGCCGGCCGGCATATGCTTCCCTATAGAGGACCGCAGGAGGGAGGCCGACCGTGAAACGCAGGAAAACGTGGGGAATATATCTCGCCGTCGGGGTGCTCGTCGCCCTGCTGGCCGGCGGACACATCCTTCAGGACCATAGCCGGGCGGTCAAAAAAGTGCCCACAAGCCATAAAATCATCGCCCTCACCTTCGACGACGGGCCGCATCCGCTCACCACCCAGGCCCTGCTGGCGGTGCTGTCCGCCAAAAACGCGCGGGCCACCTTCTTCCTGCTCGGCGAAAACGCCGCCAAATTCCCCGGCCTGCTCGCCGACATAGCCGCCGCCGGCCAGGAAATCGCCAGCCACGGCTATCGCCACAAGTTCCCCAACAAGCAGCCCCGCGCAGAACTATATGACGACCTGGCGAGGTTCGAGACGGTCGTTGCCGCCGTCGGGGCGCATCCCGTCCTCTTCAGGCCGCCGGGCGGCGGCTACAACGACCTCCTCGTCGCCGACCTCGCCGCGCGGGGCTACACCACCATCCTCTGGTCGATAGATCCCCTCGACTGGCAACGGCACAGCTCGACGCAGATCGCCACCGTCATCATTCGCCAGGCCGCGCCCGGGAGCATCATCCTCCTCCACGAAGGCGAATGCGCCGTCAACACCCCCGCCGCCGTCGCCGCCGTCATCGACCGGCTGCGCGGCGAAGGGTACGAATTCGTCACCGTAGGCGAATTGCTCCAATACTACGAGATCAGGCAATAGTCCAGGCCGCCGATAACCCCCGTCTGCGTAGAGCATTTTTTGTCGCGTGCTTGCAGGAAATGTCATTCCCGGTCCGAATATTATTGTTAACTAACCCGCAGCCCAGCGCCCCGGGCCTACATAAGTGGAGGTAGTTCTATGCGCCGCCGGCTCATACCGCTCATCCTCATCCTCGTATTTCTCTGCCAGACCGTCGCCTTGGCCGCGCCACCGGCCCCCAGGGTCGACGCCGAAGCGGCCGTGCTCATGGTTGCCGGCACCAGGCGGATACTGTACGCCATCAACCCCGACGCCATCATGTATCCGGCCAGCACCACCAAAATAATGACCGCCCTCGTCGCCCTCGAACGGGGCAAACCCGATTCCGTCGTCACCGTCAGCAGCCGCGCCGCGGGCTGCGAGGGATCCAGCCTCGAACTTCGGGCCGGCGATCGGCTGAATTTCCGCGACCTGCTCTACGGCATGATGCTCGTATCAGGCAACGACGCCTCCGAAGCCGTTGCCGAACACATCGCCGGCTCGGTGCCCGCCTTCGTGGAAATGATGAACGCCAGGACCCAGCGGATGGGCCTTATCAACACCCACTTCGCCAACCCTCACGGACTGCCCGACCCCAATAACCACTACAGCTCCGCCAAAGACCTGGCCCTCATAACAGCCCAGGCGCTGCAGAACCCGGAATTCGCCAAAATCGTCGCCACCCGCGACTACGCCGTCCCCTTCAAAAACCGCGGCCCCGTCAGCGTCAGCAACACCAACAAATTCCTCAAGTCCTACCCCGGAGCCAGCGGCGTCAAAACCGGCTACACCCAGGCGGCCGGCGACTGCCTCGTCGCTTCGGCCAAACGCGGCGGCGTCCAGCTCATCGTTGTGCTGCTCAATGATGATGAGAGGTGGGGGGACGCCGCTAAGCTCCTCGACTATGGCTTCGCGGTGGTAAGCGGCCGTTGATAAGCGCCCATCTGCGGCGCACCCGCAAGGGGTAGGCCGCAGTTCTAGGCGCTGAAGCGCCAAGAACTTGCGCACTTGCTCCTCGGATGGCCCACTCGACGTACGCAACCAAGTACGCCGTCGCGGGCCATCCTCCGGTGCGCCTTGCATCTGGGCACTTCTGAACGGCCTCGGCTTTATAAAAAAAACGGAACGGGCGACGCTTAATCGCCCGCTTTTCGTCTGCCAATTATTACTTTGCCGGCGACAAAAAGGAAACGGCTCGACTAGTGTCAAATAAAGTGGAAATAACGTACGGAAGGGTGGGGGAGAGGATGCGCTGGCTCATCGGCATCGACGGCGGCGGCACCAAAACGGTCGCCTGCGCCGCCGACCTTTCCGGCCGCCTGCTGGCCCGGACGGAAACAGGCGCCGCCAACTACCACATCATCGGCCTGCCCGCCTTCGCCGCCCTCGTCGCCGGCATCATCGACGACCTGGCCGCCGCCGCCGGCCTCGCCAGGGCCGATCTCACCCTCGTCAGCCTTGGTCTGGCCGGCGCCGACCGCGACCGCGACCGCCGGCTCCTCCTCGGCGCCCTCGCCGATATGGGCTGCCCCTGCCTGGTGAACAGCGACGCCCGCATCGCCCTCGCCGCCGGGCTGGGGGACAGGGGAGAGGGCATCGTTCTCATTGCCGGCACAGGTTCCATCGCCTACGGCCGCACCCGCGGCGGCGAGATCATCCGCGCCGGCGGCTGGGGCCACCTTGTCAGCGACGAAGGCAGCGGCTACGACATCGGCCGTCAGGCCATCGCCCGCGGCCTCAAAGCCGCCGAAGGGCGGGACATCCCCTCGCCCCTCCTCGAACATATCATCGCCCGCCTTGGCGTGGCCGACATCGCCGGCCTCATAGCCTTCATCTACAGCCCCGCCGCCGCCAAAGCCGATATCGCCGCCCTCGCAACCACGGTCGCCGCCGCCGCCGCGGAAGGCGACGAACTTGCCGCCGCCATCCTCGCCGACGCCGCCGTCGAACTCGCCGGCCTCGTCTGCTCGGTCATCGCCCGCGGCTTCCCCGGCCCCGGTCCGGTGCCTGTGGCCACTTACGGCGGCCTTCTGCTCGGCAACCACGGCCTGACGAGCCGCCTCGCCGGCCTGCTCGCCGGCCAGGCCGACCTTCTCCCGCCGGGGCCAGAGCCGGTTATGGGAGCACTAAAAATTGGATATGACTATCTTAACTCCTTATCCGACGGCTACTAGAAAGTCCATCTGCGGCGTTGCTCCTCAGAGCGTTTGCTAGCGTACGTCCGAGTACGCGTCGCGGCGCGCTCGCACCCTTTCGGGTATAAGCGATCACATCAACGCTGAAGCGTTGTGTGTCTGCTTATCCGGTGCGCCTTGCATCTGAATCTTTCTAGCAGCCTGTTGGATCGCCTTTAGTCCATCTGCGGCCGTCTGCCGAGTACTAATCTGAGAGGTACATATATGCTCTTCAACTTCGAAGACATCCTCACCGAACAGCCCAACCCCGCCACCGCCGACATCGACCGCCTCGCCACCGCCGACATCCTGCGCCTCGTCAACGATGAAGACAAAACCGTCGCCTTCGCGGTCGAAAAAGAGCTGCCCGCCATCGCCGCCGCCGTCGACGTCATCGTCGCCGCCTTGAAAAGCGGCGGCCGGCTCGTCTACATCGGCGCGGGCACCAGCGGCCGCCTCGGCGTCCTCGACGCCGCCGAATGCCCGCCCACCTTCGGCACCGATCCCGGTCTCATCGTCGGTCTCATCGCCGGCGGCGAAACCGCCTTGACCAAATCGGCCGAAGGGGCCGAAGACGACGCCGGCGCAGCCGTCGGCCAACTCCGCCAGATCGACTTCTCCGCCGCCGACATCCTCGTGGGCATCGCCGCCAGCGGCCGGACGCCCTACGTCATCGCCGGCCTCGAATACGCCAACAGGCTCGGCGCTTTCACCGTCGCCGTCTGCTCCACCCCCGGAGCGGCGGTCGCCGGCGCCGCCCGCCTGGCAATAACGCCCCTCGTCGGCCCCGAGGTCATCGCCGGTTCCACCCGTCTCAAGGCCGGCACCGCCGCCAAACTCGTCCTTAACATGCTCACCACCGCCGCCATGGTCAAGCTCGGCAAAGTATACGGCAACCGCATGGTCGACCTGAAACCCACCAACGTCAAACTGTGGGAGCGGGCCAAACGCATCGTCGCCGAAGCCGCCGGCGTCTCCAAGAAAGAAGCCGAAGAAGCCCTCAACCTCTGCGGCCACAGCGCCAAAACCGCTATCGTAATGCTCAAGACCGGCTGCACCGCCGAAGAAGCCGAGCGACGGCTAAAAAAAGCCGACGGCTTCGTAGCCAAGGCAATAGATAGTAATAAATGAATTGTGCGAGGCTGCCTAGAAGGCTCCAGATGCAAGGCGCACCGGAAGAGCGCGCCGCGACGCGTACTCGAACGTACGCTAGCAAGCGCTCTGAGGAGCAACGCAGCAGATGGACCTTATAGGCGGCCTCCCCGGAGGAAAAATGAAAATACTATTAGTCTGTTCCGGCGGCATGTCCACCGCCATAGTAGTCAAAGCCATCGAACAACAGGCCGCCAAAACCGGCCGCGCCCTCACCGTCAAATCGGTCGGCAGCGGCGAATTCGCCGACACCGTCAAAGGTGGCTGGGACATTGCCCTCGTCGCTCCCCAGGTCCGCCACCGCCTTGCCGAATTCCAGGCCGCCGCCGCCGAGGCCGGCGTGCCTGTCGCCCTCATCCCGCCCCAGGGGTACAGTCCGCTGGGCGGTGCAGTAATTTTGGCTGAAGTGGATAAAATCCTCAGTTAACACAGGAGGGTCCATGGAAAAAATCTTCGCCTGGCTCGACCGCAACCTCATCCCCTTCATGACCAGGCTATCCGAGCAGCGGCACCTCCGGGCCGTGCGCGACGGCATCATCTCCACCATCCCCCTCATCATCGTCGGCAGCTTCTTCCTCATCATCGCCTTCCCGCCCGTGCCCGCCCTCGCCGCCCTCGTCAAACCTTACGCCGCCCAGATTCTGCTGCCTTTCCGCCTCACCATGGGCCTCATGGCCCTCTACGCCGCCCACAGCATCGGCTACCACCTGGCCAAATCCTACAAACTCGACGGCGTCGCCGGCGGCACCCTTGCGCTGGCCGCCTTTCTCCTCACCAGCCTGCCGGTCGCCATCGAAGGCAAAGGGCTGGCTCTCCTCATGGAAAACCTCGGCGGCGGCGGCATGTTCGTCGCCATCATCATGGCCATCGTCGCCGTCGAAATCCTCCGCTTCGCCAAAGAGAAAAAAATCACCATCCGCATGCCCGAGGGCGTCCCCGACTCGGTGGCCCGCTCCTTCGAAGCCCTTGTCCCCGCCGGCATCATCATCCCCGTTGTCTGGGCCGTCCGCCACCTGGCCGGCTTCGACATCCAGCACGCCGTCGCCCAGCTCTTCGCCCCCCTCGTCACCGCCGGCAACACCCTCGCCGGCGTCCTCGTCCCCATCATCCTCATCAGCCTCCTGTGGGCCACCGGCATCCACGGCGACTCCGTCGTCGGCACCGTCGCCCGGCCGATGTGGCTCGTCCTCCTCGACCAGAACATCGCCGCCGCCGCCGCCGGCCAGCCCATCCCCAACATCGCCCCCGAGCCCTTCTTCCAGTGGTTCGTATTCATCGGCGGCTCCGGGGCCACCATCGGCCTCGTCTGCCTCATGATGCTCTCCAAATCAGCCTACCTGCGCGGCGTCGGCAAGGCAGCCTTCCTGCCCGGCGTCTGCAACATCAACGAACCGGTCATCTTCGGCGCCCCCGTCATGCTCAACCCGCTCCTCGTCGTGCCCTTCGTCGCCGGCCCGGTGCTTATGGGCGTCGTCACCTGGTTCGCCATGAGCTTCGGCCTTGTCACCAAACCCTATATCCTCGTCCCCTGGACGCTGCCCGCCCCCATCGGCGCCTACCTCGCCACCGGCGGCGACTGGCGGGCCATCGTGCTCGCCATGTTCAACATCGCCGTCGCCACCGTCCTCTACTACCCCTTCCTCAAAGCCTACGAACGCAAACTCCTCAGAGAGTCCGAGCAGGAGGACAGCCAATGACCGAAACCGTCATCTTCGAAATCATCCTTCACGCCGGCAACGCCCGCGCCGAAGCCTACGACGCCCTTGCCGCCGCCAGGGCGGGCGACTTTGCCAAAGCCGCCGACCACCTCAAGCGGGCGGAGGAGGAGGTCGGCGTCGCCCACCGCGCCCAGGCCGACACCATCCAGCGCGAAGCCGCCGGCGAGAAGCAGGACATATCCCTGCTCTTCGTCCACGCCCAGGACCACCTCATGACCGCCATCGCCGAGAAAAACCTCATCACCCACATGATCGACCAGGAAAAAACCATCCGCCAGCTCACCGCCCGCCTTGAGGCGCTGCGATGAACGGCCTCAAAGTCGCCGTCATCGGCGGCGGCTCCAGCTACACCCCCGAGCTCGTCGACGGCCTCCTGCGCCGCGCCGGCGAACTGCCGGTCGCCGAACTGTGGCTGGCCGATATCCCCGCCGGCGAAGAAAAGCTTGCCGTCGTCGGCGCCCTCGCCAGGCGCATGGCCGCGCGGACCGGCTCCGCCATGACCGTCCATACCACCCTCGACCGTCGCCAGGCCCTCGCCGGCGCCCATTACATCGTCACCCAGATCCGCGTCGGCGGCCTCGCCGCCCGCGTCCGCGACGAACGCATCCCCCTCAGATACGGCATCCTCGGCCAGGAAACGGTCGGCCCCGGCGGCTTCGCCAACGCGCTACGCACCGTCCCCGCCATCTTGGACATCTGCCGCGACATCGAAACCCTTTGCCCCCACGCCTGGCTCATCAACTTCGCCAATCCCGCCGGCCTCGTCACCGAAGCCGTCCTCGGCCACAGCGCCGTAAAATGCATCGGTCTCTGCAACGTCCCCATCAACATGGTCATGACCGCCGCCAAGCTCCTTGGCGCAAAGGCCGCCGACGTCGCCATCGACTTCGCCGGCCTCAACCACCTCGTCTGGGGCCGGGCTGTCCGCCTCAAAGGGAAAGACGTCACCGGCGTAATCCTCGACAAACTCGCCGATGGCGCCGCCCTCACCATGAACAACATCCCCGACCTCAAATGGGACGCCGCCTTCCTCAAAAAGCTCGGCATGATCCCCAGCCCCTACCACCGCTACTACTACATGACCGACCGCCTCCTCGCCGAGGAACAGGCGGCCGCCGCCCCCGGCGGGCCGGGCACCCGCGCCGAGCAGGTCCAGGCCGTCGAAGAGGCGCTCTTCGCCCGCTACCGCGACGAAAACCTCGCCGAAAAGCCCCCCGAGCTGGACAAGCGCGGCGGGGCATACTACTCCGAAGCCGCCGTCTCCCTCATCAGCGCCATCCATAACGACAAACGCGAGCTCCACGCCGTCAACACCCGCAATAACGGCGCCATCGCCGGCCTCCCCGCCGACGCCGTCGTCGAAGTCAACTGCCGGGTGGGGCAGGGCGGGGCGACGCCCTTGCCGGTCGGCGACCTGCCTGCCGATGCCCTCCGCCTCGTGCAGCAGGTCAAAGCCTACGAGCGCCTCGCCATCGAGGCCGCCGTAAGCGGCGACCGCGCCACCGCCCTCGCCGCCTTGTCCGCCAACCCCCTTGTGCCCGCGGCGGCTGACGCAGCCGGCCTGCTTGCCGAAATCCTCGACGCCAACCGCCAATACCTGCCCCGCTTCGCCGGGCAGCAATGAACGGAGACACCATGCGCAAACTGATAATCAACGCCGACGACCTCGGCCTCACCCCCGGCTGCAATCAGGGCATAATAAAAGCCATGACCGCCGGTATCGTCAGCGACACCACCCTCATGGTAAACACCGCCCACACCGCCGACGCAGTAGCCCTCCTCAAGGCCCACGGCCTCGCCGCCGGCCTCCACCTCAACCTCACCTACGGCCGGCCGCTCCTTGCCGGCGCCGACGTCGCCAGCCTCGTCGAGCCCGACGGCGCCTTCCACCGCCCCGTCAACCGCGTCGTCGCCGTCTGCGAACCGCGCGAAGCCGAACGCGAGCTCACCGCCCAGGTCGAAAAATTCCTCGCCGCCGGCCTCACCCTCACCCACCTCGACAGCCACCACCACGCCCATTCCTACCCCGAAATCCTCGATGTCGCCATCGGCCTTGCCCGGCAGCTCGGCGTGCCCCTCCGCCAGACCGGCCCCGCCGTCCGCGCCCGCATCGTCGCCTTCGGCATCCCCACCCCCGACGCCTTCTCCGACGCCTTCTACGGCCCCGGCGCCACCGCGGACAACCTCCGGGCCATCATCCGCGCCCACCTGGGCGGCGTACTCGAAATAATGTCCCACCCCGCAGAAGGCGACGACACCCTCGCGCAGACAAGCTCCTACAGCGCCGAGCGCCTGCGCGAACTCGCCATCCTCACCGACCCGGCCATCAAAGAATTCCTCGCCGCCGAAGGCGTCGAACTCGTAAGCTTCGCCGCCCTCAAACAAGCATAAAGGAGCTGCCCATGCGCGAACAAACCCTTGAGATAACAAATAAAATCGGCCTCCACGCCCGGCCGGCCGCCCTGCTCGTCAAAACCGCCGCTCTGTTCAAAAGCGACATCGCCCTCGTCAAAGGCGACAAAAACGTCAGCGCCAAAAGTATGCTCGCCATCATGAGCGCCGGCATCAAAGCCGGCGACACCATCACCGTCCGCGCGTCGGGCGAAGACGAGGCGGAAGCCTTGAAAGCGGTGATTGCCCTTATCCAAGCCGATTTCCAGGAAAGCCGTTGACAACCGCCCACCATAAAAATTCACAGGAGGTAACCCCAGTGCGCCAACGCCGAAGCTTTCTCGCGAAAATGACCGTCGTCCTTGCCGCTCTGCTCGTCATGCCCCTCTTCGGCAGCGGCTGCGCCAGCGCTCCGCCCGCCCCCGCTCCGGCGCGCGAGAGCGTCCGCCTCGGCATCGACAACATCGACAAACACCTCGACCTGTTCAAGGGCAAGCGGGTCGGCCTCATCACCAACTCAACCGGCATCAACAGCAACTTCGAAAGCAGCGTCGACGTCCTCAAGGCCAAGGTAAACCTCGTCGCCCTCTACGCCCCCGAGCACGGCATCCGCGGCGCCGTCAAAGCCGGCGACGACATCGGCTACGCCACCGACGCCAAGACCGGCCTGCCCATCTACAGCCTCTACGGCGCCACCAAAAAGCCCACCCCCGACATGCTCGCCGGCATCGACGTCCTCGCCTTCGACATCCAGGACATCGGCGCCCGCCCCTACACATACATCTACACCATGGCCTACGCCATGCAGGCCGCCAAGGAAAACGGCAAAACCTTCGTCGTCCTCGACCGCCCCAACCCCGTCGGCGGCATGGTCGAAGGCGGCCTCGTCAAACCCGGCTTCGAATCCTTCATCGGCATGTACCCCATCCCCCTGCGCCACGGCATGACCGTTGGCGAGCTGGCCCGCTACTTCAACAAAGAATTCGCCATCGGCTGCGACCTCGCCGTCGTCCCCCTCACCGGCTGGACTCGCGACATGCACTGGGACGACACCGGCCTCCCCTGGGTCATGACCTCGCCCAACATCCCCACCCCCGACGCCGCCCTCGTCTACTCCGGCACCGGCATCTTCGGCGGCACAAATGTCTCCGAAGGCGTAGGCACCACCCGTCCCTTCGAACTCGTCGGCGCCACCTGGCTGAACGCCGAAGACCTCGCCGCCAAAATGAACGCCAAGAACCTCCCCGGCGTCTACTTCCGCCCGGCCTACTTCAGCCCGCGCTTCGGCGGCAACACCGGCAAAACCCTCGGCGGCGTCCAGCTCCACATCACCGACCGCCACGCCTACCAGGCCGTCCGCACCGGCATAACCCTTCTCTACACCATCCAGGAAATCGGTAGCGACAACTTCGCCTTCGGCTTCCGCAGCTCCGGCGTCCCCTACATCGACCTCACCGTCGGCGACAACGGCCTCCGCCTCGGCCGCTACACCCTCGCCGAGCTGCTCGCCGAATGGGATAAAGAGGCGCAGCAATTTAAAGAGAAAGCGAAACCCTATTACCTCTACCAATAGATAACGCCAAAAAAAGCCGGCCATGCCGGCGTTTTTTGCTATTTTATCCTTGTCCGCCGTCACTATTGCGGCTAAAATGTGTATAATACGTATTTTGTTCTGCGAGGCTTACCTGCCATGCAAAACCACCGGCGCTCGCTGCTGCTCCTCATAACCGTCTTCTTCTGGTTCGCCGCCTACACCTACGTACCAACCCTCGGCCCGTACGCCCAGACCCTGGGCGCCTCCTACGACCTGATCGGCCTCATCCTCGGCTCGTACGGCGCCGTCCAGTTCCTCCTCCGCGTGCCGGTAGGCCTCTGTTCCGACGCCCTCGGCCGGCGCAAGGTCTTCGTCATCGCCGGCGCCGCCCTGGCCGCCGCCAGCGCCTTCGGCATGTGGGCGCAGCCCGACGCCTGGGCCCTGCTTTTCTACCGCGCCCTGTCCGGCGCCGCCGCGGCCGCCTGGGTGGCCTACACCGTCCTCTTCGCCGCCTATTACCCGGCGCACGACAGCCCCAAAGCCATGGGCTACATCAACTCCGCCGCCGCCGTCGGCCAGGTCAGCGCCATGTTCCTCGGCGGCCTCGCGGCCGAATGGTACGGGCTGGCCGAACCCTTCCTGCTTGCGGCTGCCGGCGGCTGTGTCGCCCTTATCCTCAGCTTCTTCGTCGTCGACGAAGTCACGCCCGCCAAGCCGGTCGACACCGGCTCCTTAGCCGAAATCGCCCGCGACGGCCCCTTTCTGCGCCTGTGCTTCCTCGGCAGCCTCTTCCAGGTGCTCACCTTCGCCACCGTCTTCGGCTTCTCGCCGCTGGCCGCCAAAACCCTCGGCGCCGGTGGCTTCGAGCTCGGTCTCCTCACCACCGTCGCTATCCTGCCCTCCATTGCCGCCGCCGCGCTCAGCGGCACCCTCTTCCGCCGCCGTTTCGGCGAAGCCGGCACCCTCGCCGGCGGCTTCATCTTCATGGGCCTGTCCAGCGTCACCATCCCGCTCTGCACCACCCTGCCCGCCCTCTATATCTCCCAGATGGCCGCCGGCTTCGGCCGCGGCCTGATAATGGCCCTCCTCATGGGCCTCAGCATCAAAAACTTCCCCGCTGAAAAGCGGGCCACCGCCATGGGCTTCTACCAGGCCGCCTACGCCGTCGGCATGTTCATCGGGCCGGTGTTCACCGGGCTCATCGCCGGCTGGCTCGACCTCAACAGCGGCTTCCTCGTTATCGGCCTCGCCGGCCTCGCCGGAGCCTGGCTCTCCCTCCGGCGCGGCTTTCTCCCCGCCTCCTCCGCCCCCGCCTCCGGCAACAACGCCCAGTAAGGCCATTCTGATCCCGTTAAGGAGCTGACCTTGTGATAAAGCCCGCCCAACCCGCTCACCCCAACGCCATCTACTTCATCCTCCTGCTCGTCCCCCTCTTCTGGGGCGGGGCGTTCGGCACCACCAAACACGTTGTCACCGAAATACCGCCCCTCACCACCGCCGCCGTCCGCTTCTTCCTCGCCGGCCTCCTCATGACCGCCTGGGTCGTCGCCCGCGGCGGCTGGGACTGGGCCCCCCTCCGGAGGCGCTGGGGCGGCCTGCTGCTGCTCGCCATCACCGGCGTATTCCTCTACAACGTCTTCTTCAACGTCGGCATGAAATACACCTCAGCCATCAACGGCGCCCTCGTCATCGTCGTCAACCCCGTCACCACCGCCCTCGTCGCCGTCACCCTCCTCGGCGAGCCGTGGAGCTGGCGCCTCGTCGCCGGCGTCGCCCTGTCCTTCCTCGGCGTCCTCACCACCATCACCAGAGGCTCCGTCGACATCCTCACCTCGCTGTCCTTCTCCAGCGGCGACCTGCTCATGGTCGGCGGGGTCATATCCTGGACGGCCTACACCACCATCGGCAAAGTCGTCATGAAAGACGTCCCGCCGCTCCTGGCCACCAGCGCCTCCACCCTGGCCGGCTCCGTCATGCTGCTGGCCGCCTCCCTAACCGAGGACGGCTGGGCGCGCCTGCCCGCCGTCAGCGCCCAGACAGCCTGGGAAATGACCTACCTCATCATCTTCCCGACCGTCGTCGCCTTCTTCCTCTTCAACGTCGGCATCAAGCGCATCGGCGCCAGCCGGGCCAGCGCCTACATCAACCTCATGCCCGTCAACGCCATCTGGATCGCCGCCGTCTTCTACGGCGAAACCGTCACCCTCGCCCACCTGGCGGGGGCGGTGCTGATTATCGGCGGGCTGCTGCTCATCACCCTCTTCGACCGGCGACCGGCTGCCAGTAACGGCCGCCGGCCGTCGACCTGATCTCCTCCGCCACCCTCGAGGCGCTGTATATCGCCTTCAGGCGTTCAGAAACCCCTCCGCGTTTCCGCGGAGGGGTTTTGTCGTACCCCTCCGGATATCCTGCTGCCTGCGGGCAAATCCCCCGAAAGTGTAATATTAGGCTAATTTTTTGGCATCATGCGCCATTTTTGATGCTAATAGAATCATTACTCGGCTATACTAATAATAGAATTCGGGAAATATTGGGAATAGAGGCGAGGTGAGGATCAATGAACACGACCTAAAAAATCCGGGTGAAACCACAGCTGACGCAGGTAACGTTTCCGATCACGAAGAGTTAAAGGAGTGATTGAAATGGATACAATGGTAGCTGCGGGATACATCATAACAATTCTGCTGATTTGTTTTAACACCTACCTTGTTTTGACCCGCGACGTGGAAATCGATCAGGAAAACCAACCCCACAAGGATTTGGAAGGGTAGAGGAAGGAGGAGAGCTAAATGGGAGACTACATGGCCAAATACGGCATAATTGTCGTCTTGATGGTCGCATACATGGCCTTTTCCCTTTGGATAGGATACTACTTCAAGCAAAAAGCCCAGAAAGGCGTATCCGAATACTACGTCGCCAAACGGGAAATCCCCGGCTGGGTCGTCAGCCTAGCTTTCTATTCCACCTTTATCAGCACCAACACCTATATAGGGCAGGCCGGGGCGGCCTTCAAATTCGGCCTCACCTGGATCTGGCAAGCGGTCATCTGGACGATATTCTGCATCATCTCCTGGCATGTGCTCGGGCCGCGGCTGCGCAACCAGACGGCCAGGCTGGGATCGATGACGCTTCCCGACTATTTCGACTTCCGCTACAAGAGTCCGCTATCTAAACACATCAGAGTTTTGGCGGCCGTAATAATCATCTTCTCGACGCTGTGGTACATGGTGGCCATCGCCAAAGGCTGCGCCCACCTGCTCGACTCCATCCTCGGCATCCCCTACTGGGCAGGCGCCATCGGCGTAATCTTTCTGACCGCCCTCTACACCATCTGGGGTGGCATGTACAGCGTCCTGTGGACTGACGCCATGCAAGGCATAATCATGTTCTTCGTAGCGATAATAATGGCCGCCGTGCCCTTCCTCTATGTCGGCGACATCGGCGCCGTCTTCGAGGCGATGCGCACCACCACCCACGTGACCGCAGCCGGCAAACCCATCGGCGCAGGCCTGCTGGAATTCGGCGCCCTGGTCGCCCCCGCCTATGTCCTGGGGATCGCCGCCTCCGTAGGCATCAAACAGGTCGCCGAACCCCGCTGCCTCATCCGCTTCTACTCCATCAAGGACAAAGCGGCCATGAAGACGGCCATGCTGTGGACGCCTATCCTCATGGGCGTCTCACTCATCTGCGTCTTCGGCATCGGCGCCTACGTCCACGCGATGGTGGATGGCAAAGAAGCGGCGATGCTCATGAAAAACACCGACAAAGTAATCGGCTACATGCTCGATAAGTACAACAGTCCCTGGGCATCAGGCATATGCATAATCGGCCTGTTCGCGGCCGGCATGTCCTCACTGGCGTCCGTCACACTGATCGTCGGCACCGCCTGCGTGCAGGACATCCGCAACGTCATGGGGCAGCCTCTTGAAGCCGGCAAAACAATCGTCTGGACCAAGATCGCCATGTTCATTTACTGCATTTTGGTCTTCCTCGTGACCATCAAGCCCCCGGCCGGTATTGTCGAGCTTACCGCCTTCTCCGGGGCGATATTCGGCGCCAGCTACTTCCCGGCCGTCTTCGGCGGCCTGTACTGGCGCTGGGGAACCGGCCACGGCGCGTTCTACTCGATGCTGGCCGGGCTGCTGTCGTGCGTTATCTGGCGCTACTTCATCCGTTTCGACGTGCCGGGCATGCGCGACATCCACGAAATCTTCCCCTCCTTCATCCTCAGCATCATCGTCTTCGTCATCGTCAGCAAAATGACCCAGCGATACGTCCCCGACAAGGAATGCCTCGATCAGGTTTTCGGCACGCCGCCCGCCGGTACGGCCGAAATAAGCCGGAACCCCGACGGGAGCACCTGCTGCCGTCCGTAGCCGCGCAAATCGGTGTCACCTACGCAAAAACCCCTCCGCAAGCCCAAACTTGCGGAGGGGTTTTCCTTCTCTACGCCTCGTCGCCGAAACAGATACCGATCGACCGCCCCACATGCAGCGCTTCGAGCGGCACATTGCTCGGCTGGCCGGCGATATCCCTGATCGGCACCGTCACGATGCCGTTCTTCTGCAGCGCCACCATTACGCCCGTATTGCCCGCCACCAGAGCGTCCACGGCCGCCACTCCGTAACGGGTCGACAGGATGCGGTCGTAAGCCGTCGGGCTGCCGCCGCGCTGCAGGTAGCCCAGCACCGTGCAGCGGGATTCGAACCCGGTCAGGTCTTCCAATTGACGGGCCAGCTTCTCGCCCACCCCGCCGAGGCGCACCTTCTCAGCGCTGTTCTCCACGATGCGGGCCACCGTCATCTCGCCGCCTACCGGGAAAGCGCCTTCGGCCACCACCACCAGGCTGAACAGCTTGCCCTGCGCCCGACGGGCCTTGATCGCCGCCACCACGGCCTCGATCTTGTACGGCACCTCGGGGATGAGGATGACGTCCGCGCCCCCTGCCATGCCGGAGTGGAAGGCGATCCAGCCGGCGTAGCGGCCCATCACCTCCAGCAGCATCACCCGGTGGTGCGATTCCGCCGTCGTGTGCAGCCGGTCGAGCGCCTCGCTCGCGCACGCCACCGCGGTATCGAACCCGAACGTCCTCTCCGTCATCGGGATATCGTTGTCGATCGTCTTGGGCACCGACACCACCGGCAGCCCCAACAGGCTGAACTCGTGGGCGATCCGCAGGCTGCCGTCGCCGCCGATAACCACCAGCGCCTCGATGCCCCTCGTCTTAAGGTTGGCCAGCGCCTGCTGCGACATGTCTTTATAAACATAGCCGCCGTCATGCGGCACGGCATAATTGAAAGGATTGTCGCGGTTAGTCGTGCCGAGGATCGTGCCGCCGCGGGGCAGGATGCCGGAGATATCCCGGTCCGCCAATTCGCCGATATCATTTTCCACCAGGCCGCCGAAGCCGTTCTTGATCCCCCAGACCCTGATGCCATGGCTGAAGCAGGCGCGGGTGACGCTGCGGATTACGGCGTTCAGGCCCGGACAGTCGCCGCCGCCGGTCAGGACGCCTACGTTCTTGAAGTTGGCCATAATACCGCTCCTTTGATATAAAATATCATCGTCTGGCAAAAGTATATAATACATTCGCCTCCGGGACAAGGGCCGGCGTCGTTCCGCGGCAGGAGATGCCTTCCATTCCGTGGAAAGTAAAACTAATGCGCACAATAGTCATGCCGCTGTAAAAAATCGCGCCACCAAACAGGAAGAGGTGTGACAAATGCCCGCAGGACAAGCCTCATCCGCAATAGCCGCCGCCATCGCCGGCAACCTCCGCGAATACGCCCTGCATACCGGCCGCGTGCCGGGAGGGAAGAGCTCCGGCGACAGGGAAGTCACCTGGGTAGACACCGGCACCGATGCCGTGAACCGCGTGCTTGCCGCCCGCTTTACCGACCGCGGGGCCGACACCCGGATAAAGGAACTGGCCGCAGCCTACGGTGGCCGCCCGCTCACCTGGATCACCGGGCCGCAAGACCGCCCTGCCGACCTCGGACGGCGGCTCCTCGACCACGGCTTCAGGCACCAGATGCACTGGCGGGGCATGGCCCTCGCACTCGACGGTGCGGCGCCGGACGCCGGTCCGCCTCCGGGGCTGGAAATCCGTCAGGTCAACGACCCGGACGGAATTGCCGCATGGGGGAGGACAGCCGCCGCCGGCTTCGCAATGCCGGAACGCGTCGCCCGCGATTTCCCGGCCGTCTTTGCCAACCTCGCCACCGACAGCATCGCTTACTTCCTTGGCCTCAGCGACGGCCTGCCTGTTGCCACCGCCAGCATCTTCTTCGGCAGCGGCGGCGTCGCCGGCGCCTACTTCATCTCCACCCTCGGCCCCGCCCGCCGCGGCGGCGTTGCCTCGGCCCTCACCCGCGCCCTCGTCGGCCAAGCCGCGGCCCGCGGCTGCCGGCTGCTCGTTCTCGAGGCAAGTCCCGCCGGCTACGAAGTTTACCGGCGCCTGCACTTCGCCGAATACTGCCCCATGGACGCCTACACCCTCAACACCTGACGCCGGGAGGCCCTATGACCGAAGAATTCCGCCTCACCTCACGCAACTTCATCTGCATCTGCGTCGCCACCTTCCTCTACTTCGGCAGCTTCTACCTCCTCATCCCCACCCTGCCGCAGTACGTCGAAGGACTCGGCGGCTCTCCGGGCCAGATCGGCCTCGTCATGGGGGCGTTCAGCCTGGCGGCCGTGCTTGTCCGGCCCTACCTCGGTCAGCTCGCCGACCGCCGCGGACGCAAACTCTTCATGCTGCTCGGGACAGGCTTCTTCGCCCTCCTGTTTCCTCTCTACGGCCTTCTCCAGGCCGTCGCCCCCCTGTACATTCTCCGCGTCGCCCACGGCTTTGCCCACGCCTCCTTCCTCGCCGCCTCGGCCGCCTACATCGCCGACCTGGCGCCCCCCAAGCGGCGGGGCGAAGTTATCGGCATCTACGGCACCGCCAGCGTCGTCGCCATGGCGATATTCCCCGCCATCGGCATCGACATCATCCAGCATACACAAAACTTCACCGTCTTATTTGCCTGCTCGGCCGCCGCCGCCGCCGCCGCCTTTCTGGCCGTGGCTGCGGTTGGCGAAGTCAGCTCCCAGGGCGGGAAGAAGCCGGTCAGCCTGCTGGCCGTCGGCCGTCGGCGGTACGTCATCGTCCCGTCCCTGGCCCTCTTTTCCGGCGCCGCCGCCTACGGGACGGTCATCGCTTTCCTGCCCGTCTTCGCCCCCCAGCGCGGCCTGCTCGACTTCGGCATCTTCTTCACCGCCTACGCCGCCGCCACCCTCGCCAGCCGCATCTTCGCCGGCAAACTCTCCGACCGCTGGGGCCGCCGCCGCGTCATCCTCCCCTTCATGGCCCTCCTGGCCGTCGGCGTCTTCCTGCTGCCCTTCCTCGACAGCTTGCCCCTCCTCGTCTTTATCGGCCTGGCCTTTGGCTTTGGGTTCGGCGCCTTCATGCCCACCCTCAACGCCCTCGTTGTCGACAAAACGCCGCCCGCCGAACGGGGCAGCGCCCTCGGCTTCTTTACCTCCTTCATGGACCTGGGCATCGCCGCCGGCTCGGTATTTCTCGGCCAGGTGGGGGAGAGGGCGGGGTTTGCCGCCATGTTCGCAACAGCCGGCTTTATTTTGGTGGCGGGGATCATCCTTTTCGCCATATACACCGAAAAGGATGATCCCGATACAGAGGCAGGCCGTTGATGACCCCCATCTGCGTTGTTGCGGCTTCGGCCGCCATCCTCAACGTACGTTCGTGTACGTTTCCGGTGTCGTCCTCGCCGCGCCTAGCATCTGGGGGCCCTGAACGGCCTGCGCACAGATCAATTAACGGAGACCGATATGCAAAACAACATTCGTGGTAGATTCGCCCCATCCCCCTCCGGACAAATGCACCTCGGCAACATCTGGACGGCCCTCCTCGCCTGGCTGCAGGTCCGCAGCCTCGGCGGCGCCGTCGTCCTCAGGGTCGAAGACCTTGACCCCGACCGCTGCCGCCCCGAATACACCGCCCAGATAATCGGCGACCTCGCCTGGCTCGGCCTCGACTGGGACGAAGGCCCCGACAGCGGCGGCCCCTATGGTCCCTACCGTCAGGACGAGCGCCGCCGCCTCTACGCCGCCGCCCTCGAAACCCTCGCCGCCCGCGGCCTCGTCTATCCCTGCTACTGCACCCGCGCCGAGATCCGTGCCGCCGCCTCCGCCCCCCACGCCGGCGACGCGGACGCAGAAAGCGCCTACCCCGGCGCCTGCCGCCGCTACCTTGGCGGGGCGGCGGAGAGCGCGCCCCCGGACGGCCGCCGTCCGGCCCTGCGGCTCGTCGTTCCCGACGAAACAATCGCCTTCACCGACGGCCTCCACGGCCATGTCGCCCAGAACCTCGCCGCCGCCTGCGGCGACTTCATCGTCCGCCGCGCCGACGGCGTCCACGCCTACCAGCTCGCCGTCGTCGTCGACGACGCCGCCATGCGCATAACCCACGTCCTGCGCGGCGACGACCTCCTGTCCTCCACCCCGCGCCAGCTCTACCTCTACCGCCTCCTTGGCCTCACGCCGCCCGCTTTCACCCATGTCCCGCTCCTCTTAAGCCCCGACGGCCACCGCCTCTCCAAGCGCCAGCAGAGCCTCGCCCTTGGCCATTTAAGAGAGCGCGGCGTCACCGCCCCGGAAATAATCGGCCTCCTCGCCCATCGCGCCGGCCTCACACCGGAGTATCGGCCCACAGCCCCCCGCGACCTCGTCGCCGCCTTCTCTCTCGCCAAACTGCCCAAAGGCCCCGTCATCATCGAAAACGGCCTTTTCGCATAAAAAAGTCTCCGATATCCGCAGGACATCGGAGACCCCCGAAAAATTCTACCTGTAGCGCCGCGCCTCCCAGAACTCCTCGCCGTACACGCCCGCGGTGAAATCGTCCTCGCGGATCGCCGACCGGCTGTTGGGGGCGTGGATCATCGCCGTCCCGCCCGCGAACACGCCCACATGGTGGATATCGCCCTGGCCTCCCGGCCCGGCGAAAAACAGCAGATCGCCCGGCGACAGCGCGTCGGCGTCCACCGCCGTTCCGCCCGCCGCCTGCTCATCGGCGTCGCGGGGGATGGCCACCCCCTGGGACTGATACAGCCTGAGCGCGAACCCCGAACAGTCGAACCCCCACGCCGCCGTTCCGCCCCACACATAGCGCAGGCCGGCGAACATCCTGGCCTCCGCCGTCAGCCTCGCCCCGTCGAACGGGGCAGGGGAGAGGGGGGCCGCCGCAGCGCGGGCGATATAGCCCACAGCGCCGTCCGGCCGCCGCACCTTCAGCAGTGCGCCCTCGGCCGCCAACAGCGGCAGGCGCGTCTGCCAGCTCAGCTCCGCCAGCGGTTCGCGCCCGGCCGCGTCAGCGTACAACCGCGCCCTCGGCGCCGTCACCACCGCTGTCGGCAGAGCAGCCATTTCCGCCCGGAAAACCCCGTTATCGCTTACTTGGACGGCCGGCAGCCAGCCGGGGTAACCGCGCCCGTCGCGGCCCGTCGCCTGCTCCGTTGCCGCCACGCGCAGCCACTCGCCCGCGTGTTCCAGCACAACCACCCGTTCCCCGTACAACAGCTGCGACTCCACCTTGCCTACCAGCCACAGCCGCATCGCCTCGTCCATGCCGTCCGCCCACGCCGCCGGCTCGGTCGTCGCCCCCAGCATCAGCCGGTCGTGGTCCCGTTTCGTCCCCGGCTCGCTCCACAGCATCGCCGCAGAAACATTCACGGCAAATAAATCGCTCATAAAGCAGTCCTCCGGAAATTACTCTGGTATATTATTATGAAACCAATCGTAAACGGTGCGCGACAACCGGGCAATAACCCCCCGGCCGCGCTCCTCGTCCGGCAGCCCGTCGCTCATCACCGCCAGCACATAATCGCAGCCCTCGCCGTACACGATGCCGGCGTCGTGCTCCGCTCCCTCCAGTTCCCCCGACTTGCACGCCACCCGCGCCGCCGCGGGGAGCAGCAAGGGCAGTTTGCAGCGGTCCTCCTGGCGGAGCAGGATGGCCACCATCGCCTCATCGGCCGCGGGCGACACGCACTCGCGCCGGTACAACCTCGCCAGCACCGCCGCCACATCGGCCGGCGTCGTATAATTCTCCCGCCCGGCCGCCGCCGCCGCGAAATCCATCATCTTGCGGCGCAGCGCCGTATCGCGGCAGCCCAGCGCCGCCGCCAGCGCGTTCACGCTCTCCATCCCCAGGCGGTCGATCGCCATATTCGTCGCCGTATTGTCGCTCTCCACGATCATCGCCTCGAGCAGCTGGCGCCACGTCCGCACCGTTCCCGGCGCGGCAAACTCCAGCTGACCCGCGCCGCCGACGATCGCCGCCGCCGGGATCGCCACCGCCTCCTCCAGGTCGAACTCGTCCCGGTCGATGCGGCGGAACGCCTCGGCCAGGATAAAAATCTTTATCAGGCTCGCCGACCGCAGCCGCCGATTGTTCAGCAGCCAGCGCCGCCCGCTCGCCGGCTCGATCGCCGCCGCCGCGTACACGCCCGGCTCGCCGGCCACCGCCGCCGCCAGCGCCGCCGCCAGATCGGTCCCGTCCCGTTTGGTCAAACATATCACCCCGTTTTCCTATACGCTGTTTTTCGCCGCCGCCGGGCAAAACCCTTGCCCGCGGGTATTGTTTAGCGCCCTGAAGCGCAAATTATCCCTGACGGATACCGAAAGGAGACCGCCTTGACCAGGAAAAGCATCGCCCTCATCCTCATTCTTATCGCCGCGGTGGCCGTTGCCGCCGTCCTTCCCGGCTGCGGCTGGTTCGGGGCCAAGAAAGACGCCAAGTACCTGCGCTACGCCGTCGCCGCCGAACCCGAAACCCTCGACCCCCGCAAATCCACCAGCATCCCCGCCGGCATCGTCGCCGCCCAGCTCTTCGAAGGCCTCACCTCCCTCGACGCCGCCAGCAGTCCCGTGCCGGCCGCCGCCGAACGCTGGGAAATCTCCTCCGACGGCCTCGTCTACACCTTCCACCTGCGCAAGGGCGCGAAATGGTCCAACGGCGAGCCGCTCACCGCCGCCGACTTCGAATTCGCCTGGAAATCCGCCCTTAGCCCCGAGTTCGCCTCCAGTTACGCCTACCAGTTATTCTACCTCAAAAACGGCCGCGCCTATAACGAAAAAAAAGCCGCCGCCGAAACCGTCGGCGTCAGGGCCAAAGGCGACGGCATCCTCGAAGTCACCCTCGAGAGGCCCACACCCTTCTTCCTGTCCCTCGCCGCCTTCCGCACCTACTACCCCGTCAACCGCAAAGCCGCCGCCAACGACCGCTGGGCCGCCGACGCCAAAACCTTCGTCGGCAACGGTCCCTTCCGGCTGACAAACTGGGTCCACGACAACAAAATGGAACTCGTCAGGAACGAACACTACTGGGACGCCGGCAAAGTCCGCATGGCCAAAGTCGACATCGTTCTCATCGACTCGGCCGCCACCCGGCTCGTCATGTTCGAAAACAAGCAGCTCGACATGGCCGACAACCCGCCGATCAGCGAAATACCCCGTCTCCAGAAGGAAGGCAGACTTAAAATATTCCCCTTCCTCGGCGTCAGCTACTTCCCCTTCAACGTCAAAAAAGCTCCCTTCGACGACGCCAGGGTCCGCAAAGCCTTCACCCTCGCCCTCGACCGCCGCAGCCTCGTCGACCAGGTCGCCCGCGGCGGCCAGACGCCCGCCCTCGCCTTCGTGCCCCCCGGCGTCGTCGACACCGCCGGCAACGACTTCCGCGCCAAAGGCGGCTCATACTTCGCCGACAACGACGCCGCCGCCGCCAAGAAGCTCCTCGCCGAGGCCGGCTATCCCGAAGGCAAAGGCCTGCCGCCCGTAACCCTCCTCTACAACACCGGCGAAAGCAACAAAATCATCGCCGAAGCCGTGCAGGAAATGTGGAAGCGCGCCCTCGGCGTCACCGTCCAGCTCAGCAACCAGGAACTCAAAGTCTTCTACGACAACCTCGACAAACACAACTTCCAGCTCGCCATCGACAGCTGGATCGGCGACTACGTCGACCCCACCACCTTCCTGGAGCTGTTCGAAACCGCCAACGGCAACAACAGCCCCGGCTATTCCAACCCCGTCTACGACAGCCGCCTCGCCGCCGCCCGGCCGTCCGCGGACGCCGCCGAACGCGCCGCCTCCCTCCACGCCGCCGAAAAAATCATCATGGACGAGGCCGTCGTCTGCCCCCTCTTCTTCAGCACAAACCCCGTCATGATCCGCCCCAGCGTCAAGGACCATGTCCGCACCAGCATCGGCATCGTCTACCTCAAACAAGCCTACCTGGAATAATCCGACCCGCTTGTCCGTCATTGACCTTTATGCCTCCCTGGCAATATAATGAAAATGGAGATTAATCTGAATCAGGAGGACTTCATGACCGACATCGAAAAAACCCTCGACCTCAAAACCTGGGCCGTGGTCGGCGCCAACAACAACAAAGACAAATTCGGCTACAAAATATTCAAATTCATGGACGCCACCGGGCAGTTCAAAGTCTATCCCGTCAATCCCGGCCTTGACGAAGTCATGGGCCAGAAATGCTATCCCGGCCTGAAGGACCTGCCGGTAAAACCCGACGTCGTCGACGTCGTCGTCCCGCCCAAGGTCGGCGAACAGATAATGCGCGACTGCGCCGACGCAGGCATCAAGTATGTCTGGCTCCAGCCGGGCGCCGACGCGCCGGCGGTCGCCAAACTTGGCGAAGAACTCGGCCTCACAGTCATAAAAGCCTGCATCATGGCCGAATGCCGCAAACGCGGCATAATAGAATGACCGGGCGAAACCCAAATACAAAGGAGAGATGAAAATGGCCAACGCTCCGGATGTCAACGAAGCTAACTTCCAAGAAGAAGTGCTCGACGTGGCGGTCCCCGTACTCGCCGATTTCTGGGCCCCATGGTGCGGTTACTGCCAGCGTCTTTCTCCCATCCTCGACGAACTTGCCGGCGAAGCCGGCGACAAGTTCAAGGTCGTCAAGATCAACGTCGACCAGAACCGCTCCCTGGCGCAGAAATATGGCGTCATGAGCCTGCCCACCATGATCCTCTTCAAGGAAGGCGAGCAGGCCGAGAAAATCGTCGGCTTTCTGCCCAAGGCCAACCTTGAGGCAAGAATCAAACCCCACCTGTAAAACCTTTCACTCACCGCGCACCGTCAAGGTTCGCGGTTTTTCTTTTTCATAATCCCCCCGCCTCGCGAATAGGAGATACCATTACGAGCAGAAGGGCGGGGGAGAGGCATGCAGCGCAGCATCATCCTGGTCGGGGCCCCGAATGTGGGCAAAAGCGTCATCTTCAACAACCTCACCGGCAAATACGTCAACGTCTCCAACTACCCCGGCACTACCGTCGAAGTCGCCCGCGGCTACGCCCGCATCGGCGGCGTGGCGTGCGAAATAATCGACACCCCCGGCATCTACTCCCTCGCGCCCATCACCGACGAAGAACGCGTCACCCGCGAATTCCTCCTCCACGGCCAGCCCGACCTCGTCGTCCACGTCGCCGACGCCAAAAACCTTGCCCGCTCGCTGCCCTTCACCCTCGCCCTCATCGACGCAGGCCTGCCCGTCGTCCTTGTCCTCAACCTCATCGACGAAGCCGCCGCCGCCGGCCTCGCCTTCGACACCGCCCGCCTCGCCGACCTCCTCGGCATCCCCGTCGTCGCCACCGCCGCCGTCAAAAAAATCGGCCTCGACCGCCTCCGCGGCATCATCGCCGCCCCCCGGCCGCGGCCGCAGCCGCCCTTCCTACTCAGCCCCGGCCTCGAAGCCGCCGTCGTCGCCGTCACCGGCCGTCTCGGCGCCCGCCGCCCCGCCGCCCGCATCCTCGCCCTCCTCCTCCTCGCCGGCGACCCGGTCAGCCGCGCCCTCCTGAAAAACGACCCCGCCTACCCCGCCGTCGCCGCCGCCGTCCAAGCCGCCGCCCGAAAAAGCCCCCAGCCCCTCGCCCAGTGCATCGCCGCCGAACGCCAGGCCCAGGCCGACCGCCTCGTTGCCGCCGCCCTAAGCCGCGGCCCGGCCGGAAGACGCCGGCTGGCCGACCTCCTCGACCGCCTCACCCGCCAACCCCTCACCGGCCTCCCCATCCTCGCCCTCGTCCTCTACTGGGGGCTCTACAAATTCGTCGGCGGCTTCGGCGCCGGCGTCCTTGTCGACTACATCGACGAAAACGTCTTCGCCCGCGTCATCACCCCCGCCGTCAACTATGCCTGCCAGCGCTGGATACCCTGGGAATGGCTGCAGTCCCTCCTCGTAGGCGACTACGGTCTCTTCACCCTCGGCCTCCGCTACGCCGTCGCCATCATCCTGCCCATCGTCGGCACCTTCTTCGTCGCCTTCGCCCTTCTCGAAGACTGCGGCTACCTGCCCCGCCTCGCCATGCTCGTCGACGGCCTCTTCAAACAATTCGGCCTCAACGGCCGGGCCGTCATCCCCGTCACCCTCGGCCTCGGCTGCGGCACCATGGCCGTCTTCGTCGTCCGCACCCTCGAAACCAGGCGCGAGCGCCTCCTCGCCACCTTCCTGCTCTCCCTCGCCATCCCCTGTTCCGCCCAGCTCGGCGTCGTCCTCGCCGTCCTCGCCGGCGACGGCCGGTCAGTAGCCATATGGGCCGCCTTCATCCTCGCCGTCTTCATCCTCGCCGGCTGGCTCACCGCCCGCCTCCTCCCCGGCGAACGCAGCCCCTTCTACATCGAGCTTCCCCCCCTCAGACTGCCCGACCCCGCCAACGTCCTCCACAAAGCCTACACCCGCATGGTCTGGTACTTCGTGGAAATAATTCCCGTCTTCTTCCTCGCCAGCTTTCTCCTCTGGCTCGGTGACCGCAGCGGCCTGCTGACATATATTATAAAAGCGCTGGAGCCCCTGATGGCCGCTCTCGGCCTCCCGGCCGCCACCGCCCAGATATTCCTGCTGGGCTTCTTCCGCCGCGACTACGGCGCCGCCGGCCTCTACGACATGGCCGCCGCCGGCCTCCTCGCCCCCCGCCAGCTCCTCGTCGCCGCCGTCGCCCTCACCCTCTTCGTCCCCTGCGTCGCCCAGCTCATGGTCATCGTCAAAGAACGCGGCCCTGTCGCCGCCGCCGTAATGACAATCGCCATCGCCGCCGTGGCGTTGGCCGCAGGCTGGCTGGCCAGCATAATAGCACCCTTACTCATCTGACCGGAAAGAGGGGAGTAAATGGAGGAAATACCGCTGAGCCGCCTGCGCCCCGGCGAAAAAGCGCATGTCGCCGCCCTCCCGGCCGGCCGCAGGGACATGGCCAGGCTGCTCGCCTTCGGCATCCTGCCGGGCACCGAAATCACGATCCTCCAAACCTTCCCCGTCTACGTGCTGGCCGTGGGTTACACCCGTTTAGCAATAGATAAAGAGATCGCCGCCAGTATCAAAGTCGGCCGTCCATAAGCCCCCTATGCGGCGTTGCTCCTCGACTGCCATCCTCAGCGTACGTTCGTGTACGCTTCCGGTGTCAGCCTCCGGTGCGCCTTGCCTATGGGGCTTCTGAACGGCCGAAACAACCCAATAAAACTCCTGCCTGACATGTATTGCCGCCTTGAAAATATACTGTCCGCCGGCTATAATAAAACCATCACAACGGGCCGAAAAGGAGCAGAAATGCGCTAAACAATTCTTTTTAGCAATTCCGGAGAGCAGAAAAACAACCAGGCGTTCCGCCGGGGTGTTTCGCATGCTCATCGGCGATTCTAAAGGGGATTGGCTGTAGACGCATTTTTTTACGCCCGTTTGTCTATAGCCCGTCCTCTCCGCAAAGGAGGGGTCTTTTTGTTGCTCGAACTAAGCGACATCGTCAAATACGTCAACGACCGTCGTCTCCTTAAAATAGACAACCTGAAAATCAACAGAGGCGATAAGATCGGAGTCGTCGGCCGCAACGGCGTCGGCAAATCCACCTTGCTGGCGATACTGGCCGGCGAAGTGCAGCCCGATGAAGGGCACGTCCGCAGAAACTGCCCGTACTCCTCGATCTCTCAACTCGGCGCCCCCATGTCCGGGCGCACGCTAGACCCGCTCGCCGCCGGCGAATTCGCCGTCGCCAAGGCCTATGCGGGCCACATGAGCGGCGGCGAACAGACCCGCTTCAAAATCGCCGCCGCACTGAGCGAGCAAGCCCCGCTCCTCCTGGCCGACGAACCTGCGGCCAACCTCGACATAAAAGGCCGGGAACTCCTCCAGGCCAAACTTCAGGCCTTCCAGGGCACGCTCGTCCTCGTATCCCACGACCGCCTGCTTCTCGACGCGGTATGCGACACCATCTGGGAAATAGATAATGGCGGGCTTCAGGCATATCGGGGCAACTACACCGCTTACCTTGCGCAAAAAGACAACGCCAGGAAGCACCGCGAGCGGGAATACGAGAAATACACCGACAAGAGAAACCAGCTGCAAACCGCCATCGCCGACCGCAAAGCCCGCGCCGCCGCCACGCGAAAAACCCCCGCCAGGATGGGCAACTCCGAAGCCCGCCTGCACAAAATGGGCAACCAGAAAGCCAAGGCCAACCTCGACAAAGCCGTCAAGGCGATGGAGGCGCGGCTCGAAAAACTGCCGGTCGCGGAAAAGCCGCAAACCGGTCCGGCGATAACGTTCCCCTTCGGCTATACCGGCGGCCTGCACAGCAAAATCGCCGTCCGCGGCGAGGGGCTCGATAAACGCTTCGGCAGCCGGGTCATATTCGACAAAGCCGACTTCAGCCTCCCGGCCGGCCAAAAAGTGGCGCTCTGCGGCAACAACGGCTCAGGCAAAAGCACCCTCCTCAATATGATCGTCGGCCGCGATGCGCGGATCAGCCTTGCTCCCCAGGCTCGCATCGGCTACTTCGCCCAGAGCATGGAAAATCTCGACCCCGCAAAAACGCTGCTCGCCAACGTCATGGCCGCCAGCGTGCACGACGAGGGCGCCGTGCGCAGCCTGCTCGCCCGGCTGCTCTTTCGCCGCGAAGACGTATTCAAGCCGGCCGGCGTACTCAGCGGCGGCGAACGGACGAGGGTAAGCCTGGCCAAAATCATTGTCAGCGACGCCAACTTCCTGCTGCTCGACGAGCCGACCAACTACCTCGACCTGTCCTCGCTGGCCGCTCTGGAGGAAGTACTGGCCGACTACGCGGGAACGCTGCTGTTCGTCTCGCATGACCGGCGGTTCATCGACAGAGTGGCGACCCGCCTGCTATTCGTCGACGCCGGAAAACTCCGTCCCTTCGCCGGCAACTACCGCCAATACCTCGACCGGCAGCAGGCCCCGCTCCCCGGCGCGGCAAAAGAAAGCGACATCGTCCGCGAACACCGCCGCGCGGAAATACTCGCCAGACTATCGGTAACCCGCGACAAGGACGAGGCCGCCAGGCTGGATAAGGAATACCGCGGGCTGATGGCGACGACAAAAGCATAAACGCCAACAAAAAAAAACAGGGTTAATCACCCTGTTTTTTGGCTCGCCTTATCAGCTTCCGCAGCCGCAGCATCCGCCGCCGCCGCAGCCTTCGCCCGTCGCCTTGTTCAGGTCGGCGATCAGCGCCTCCACGTCGATGCCGTGGGCGGTCGCGCCTTGCTCGATATTCTCGAAGCGGGCGGCGGCGCAGCCCAGGCAGCCCATGCCGTAGTTGCGGAAAACCTCCACGGTTTTCGGGTATTTCTGCACCACCTCGATGATGCTCATGTTCTTGTCGATTACCATAGGTTGTTCCTCCTTTCGGGACAAGTTTGACAACGCAAAAATATTATACCACAAAAGGAAGAAGCTTGTATAACCATTTTTCAAGTCCCGGTGCGCGAAAATGAAGAGAGCCCGTAATGATCTACGCTACAGCCGATGCTGATCACTACATACCTATACGCAACCTTTCGGCTACGCACAAGCATTACACAACCAACACCGACCTTTGCTCGACTGCCAAAGATACCTACGAAACCTGCCGCAGTCTCCCGACAACGGCAGACCTCTGGAAGATTCCCGGAAGATCTACGGAACCCTTGGCAGTCTTAGCTCGACCGCTGCACATCCCTTTTGACCACACGACAACAGTTGGGCTGCCGTACAGCCTTACAAGACACACAGCGATCTGCCCGCCGACTGATGCCAAGCCCGACAGACCTGACACCAATCTTTGGCCGACCGATACCGAACCCGGCGCAGGATCCGATACCGATCTTGGCTCGACCATTACGAACCCTCGCTGTTATTATGGCCTCGATACACGCAATTATACGGCAAAAAAGCTGGTATTTTTTTTGCCCAGGAGTTAAAATTACACTATCGGAAAATTGGACCCGCAACATGAGGACACCGGCCGATACGAGGGTGACTTGAAAATGGGCAAAATAGCATTCACGCTGGGACCGCTGCACTTCTACTGGTACGGGCTTATCGTCGCCGCCGCTGTTTTGGCCGCTTTTTTCATTGTTATCTGGCAGGCCAGGCGGCAATCCCTGCCCATCGAACCCGTCTTCGACCTCCTCTTCTGGAGCGTGCCGGCCGGCGTCGTCGGCGCCCGCGCCTACTATGTCGCCGCCAACTGGCGCCTCTATCGCGACAGCCCGCTCGACGCCCTTTGCCTCTGGCAGGGAGGGCTGGCCGTCCACGGCGCCCTGCTCGCCTTCATCCTCGTCCTCTTTCTCTACACCCGGCGGCGGCGCGTCCGCTTCTGGACGTGGGCCGACCTTGCCGCCCCAGCCCTCGCCGGCGGACAGGCTGTCGGCCAATGGGCCAACTTCTTCAACCAGGAAGCCTTCGGCTACCCCACCAACCTCGCCTGGGGCGTCTACATCGACTACGCCCTCCGGCCGGCCGGTTACGAACAGTTCGACTACTTCCACCCCGTATTCCTGTACGAATCGGCCTGGAACGTCCTCCTCCTGCTCGCGCTCCTCACTGCCGGCCGGGCTCTCAGGAGCCTCCCGGCGGGCGCCCTCTTCCTCACATACATCATCCTCTACGCGGCCGGGCACTACTACTTCGCCGGCCTGCGCCTCGACGGCGAAATCGTCTGCGGCGTCAGCCTCGCCCGGCTCTTCAGCATCCTGGCCGCCGCCGCCGCCGCCCTCGGCCTGCTGCTTTGCGGCCGCCGTCCTCCGGCAGAGGAACAATAAGGAGGTACCCACCTTGCCCCTCGAACGCGTCAAAAACTTTCTCAGTCAATTTCCCGACCTCGAAATCATCCTCTTCGACAGCAGCACCCACACCTCCGAACTGGCCGCCCAGGCGCTCGGCGTCACCCCCGCCCAGATCGCCAAAACGCTCTGCTTCCTCGCCGACGGCCGGCCGGTGCTCCTGACCACCTGCGGCGACAAAAAAACCGACACCAAAGCCCTGGCCCGCGAACTGGGCGCCAAGAAAATCCGCTTCGCCGACGCCGAAACCGTCCAGACCGAAACCGGCTTCCCGCCCGGCGGCGTTTCCCCCGTCGGCATCCTCCCCGGCGTCCCCCTCTACCTCGACCGCAGCCTGTGGGACTTCGCCATCGTCTACGCCGCGGCCGGCACGGCCAACTCGGCCCTCCCCGTCAGTCCTGACAGATTAAAGGAGATAACCGGCGCTACCGTGATTGATGTGTGTAAATAAGGGGGAATTCGTTTAAAAGTCCATCTGCGGCGTTGCTCCTCGGCTGCCATCCTCAGCGTACCACCGTGTACGCTTCCGGTGTCATCCTCCGGTGCGCCTTGCATCTGGAGCTTTTAAACGAATTCGCACAGTACATAAGGAACGGCGAATAGTATTCCACAACGTAGTGGGAGAGAGGAGGGGGAGAGGCATGTATACTCATTACCTGAAAAAACGCACAGCCCTGGCGTGCCTGGCCGCCCTGCTCCTCTTCGTCCTCCTCGCCTCCGCCATCACCGGCGCCAGGGCCGTCGCCGGCCGCCAGCACCTGCCGCTAGACCTCACCGACGTCCCCGTACTCAACTACCACAAGATCGACACCGTCGACCACGGCCTGTCGCTTACCCCCGGCGAATTCGAAGACCAGATCAGCCACCTGGCCGAAAACGGTTATCACTCTATCACCCCCGACCAGCTCATGGGCTACCTCAAATACGGCCGTCATCTGCCCGACAAGCCCGTCCTCATCACCTTCGACGACGGCTACGCCGACAACTACGCCAACGCCTACCCCATCCTCAAAAAATACGGCTTCACCGCCACCGTCTTCCTCATCACCGGCTTCATCGGCGCCGACGACCGCTACATGACCTGGGATCAGGTGCGGGAAATGCACAAAAACGGCTTCGTCTTCGGCTCCCACACCGTCAGCCACCAGCCCCTTACCAAACTCACCGCCGAGCAGGCCGCCGCCGAGCTCGCCGAATCGGCCGGCGAGCTAGAACGCCAGCTCGGCGTCAAACCCCGCTACTTCGCCTATCCCACCGGCGCCTACACCCTCAGGATCGAAGAACTCGTCCGCCAGGCCGGTTACCGGGCAGCCTTCACCACCCGCTTCGGCCAGGTCGGCTTAGAGAGCGACCCCTACGCCCTTGAGCGCATCCCCATCTACCACAGCGGCAAAACCTTCCGCAGCTTCTACTGTCGGCTCACCGCAGCCCCGCTTCTCGAAAGACTGAGCATCTTCAAAAACTGACGGCCGTTGATAAGCCTCCATCTACTGCGTTGCTCCTCGGCTGCCATCCTCAGCGTACTATCGTGTACGCTTCCGGTGTCATCCTCCGGTGCGCCTTGTATCTGAAGGCTTCTGAACGGCCTTTATCTCACATCGTTAATCTCCTGCACTAACATTAAAACCCGCTGCCTCCCGGCAGCGGGTTTTCGCTTCCCTCCCTAAAAATCGTTCTTCGCCGCGGACGCCTTAGTGCCTTCCGCCTTATACAGCGCCGCCACATCCGCGTAGCGCAGCCACATACCGAACCCCGGCTCCGGCGCGCTCTGCCGTTCGATCGACAGCGTGATCCGGTATTTGCCCGGCCAGAACCAGTACAGCTTGGTGTCCAAATACTTGCCCGTATCCGTATCCGCCGGGCCGTAGCGCTCCGTCATCCCCTTACGGGTCGTCTCCAGCGCCTCCATCACCCTGTCCACCTGGGCCTCCGGCGCCGAGACATGGGCCGCCACGGCGTACAGCTTGCCCTCGTTGAACCAGAAGAAAATCCAGTGCGATCTGTCGTTGAACGGGCCCAGATACTGCTGGACATTGCGCGAGCCCTCCCTCCAGGCATACCGCAGCGAAGTATTCGGCCGCTCCTGCATAACCTTCTTCACCTCGTCCTGCGTCGCCCCCCAGGGTATGCCCAGCACCTTGTCGAGGTTCGGCCGCGTCGCCGGTGTGCCGTCCTTCCACTGGCCCTCGTAGATCACCTTGCCGTTCGCTTCCTTATAAACACCCTGTCCGTCCTGGAGGCCGTTCTTGAACTCGCCTTCGTAAAAACGGCCGTTGCGGCTGGTGGTCCACCTGTAGACCCCCTTGCCGTCGGTGCGCCCGTCGGTGTAATTGCCGTCGAAAGTATCGCCGTTCGACCACTTGCCGCGAACCTTGCCGTTCAGCTTGCCGGCCGTCATCTCAGCCTCCAGCTGCCCGGTAGAAGTTTCGCCGGTAAGCGTATTCGTCGTCGCGATCGCCAGCGTTCCCTTGCCCTCCGCCTTGCCGTCCGTCACCGGCCCCGACCAGCTGGCCGACGTCAGCGTCATAGACGGCGAATCCCAGCCGATCTTCGCCCCCGTCTTCGGGTCGGTCACCCACGACTCCGCCGCCAGCGCCGTCCCGGCAAAAGCCAGCAGCGCCACAACCGCCAATATCACCATCGAAAACCGCGCTTTCCGCATCCATACCCCTCCGCCAACATTTTCTCTGCGTACTGCTAATACTCCGACTTCACGCTCGCCGGAGCCGACTTCTCCTCATATTTCAGATAACCGGCCGCCTCGACATAAACCAGCCGCACGGCGAACGCCGGCGGGTTTGCCCCCGCCTGCCGTTCGACGATCGCGCGGATCGCGTACTTCGCCGGCCAGACCCAGGCGTTGGTGGTGTCCATATACTTACCTGTCTCGATGTCCGCCGGACCGTACCGTTCCGCCAGGCCCTTGAGCGTGGCCGCGAATTTTTCCATGGCCTCATCCACTTTGCTTTCCGGCACCATCCGAATCATTTCCACCAGGAACAGCTTGCCGTCGAGAAAGTAAGCCGTAATCCATTGATCCTCGTTGTTGAACGGCCCCCAGAAGCGTTGCGCGGTCGCGCCGCCGTCGATCTTGCCGCTCCACTGCAGCGAAGTCTTCGGCCGCGCCAGCAGCGCCTTCTTCACCTCATCCTCGGACGCGCCCCAGGGAATGCCCAGCACCTTGTCGAGCAGCGGCCGCGTCACCGGCGCGCCGTCCTTCCACTCCCCCTCGTAAATAACCTTGCCGTTGGCCTCTTTATAAACACCTTGGCCGTTCGGCAGGCTGTTGCTGAAATCGCCCTCATAAACGCGGCCGTTCCGGGTCGCGTACTTGATGAACCCCCGGCCCTCGCCGACGCCGTTGATAAAATTCGACTCGAACGTATCGCCGTCCGACCACTTGCCGCTCGCCTTGCCGTTCAGCAGGCCGGCGTGCATCTCGCCCTGTATCTGGATGGTGTAAACCGTTTTGCCGGCGCGGACAGTCGCGACCAGCGTCCCGCTGCCCTCCGCCTTGCCGTCCGCCACCGGGCCCGACCAACTCGCCGCGGTGAGAGCGTAAAAAGGATGGACAAAGCCCACCTTCGCCCCCGTCTTCGGGTCGGTCGCCCACGACTCCGCCGCCAGCGCCGTCCCAGCCAGCGCGCACAACACCGTTGCCATCGTCACAAACATTATCAACCGCTTCATCAGCATCGTCATTACCTCCAGCGAATAGTACTATAATTTTCCCTTCTTCGCGCTTCGCCAAAATCCTGCCTACCTCGCCATCTGGGCCGCCCGCAGGAAAAAGGAAGGCGCGGCCCGCACGCAGAATACTAACCATCAGACAAGAATCGGGGAGAGGGGAGACAACTCCATGACCTTACACCTCCGCCGGCCGTTTCTGGCCTTGCTTACCGCCCTGCTCATCCTTGCCGTCGCCGCGCCCGCCTTCGCCGCCGAGCGGTCGTGGGTCAAAGTCGCCTACGACTCCAGTGCGCCCCAACAGCTCCGCGACAACGTCGAAGCCAGCCTCGACACAGTCGCCGACCTGCTCGCCGAATACCGCATCTACCTCACCCGGCCCATTACCGTCATCGTCTCCGCCGACCACGAAGACTACGTCCGCATCTTGGTCAGCAACGGCTACACCCGCGAAAAAGCCGAGCAGACCGCCAAACAGAGCGCGGGCGTCAGCCTCGGCCAGCGGCCGGTCATCATCCTCAAAGGCAGCGACGCCTTGAAGCGCGACCGCCAGGAAGTATACCGCGTCCTCCCCCACGAAATTTTCCACCAGGTCCAGAGCCAATGGGGCAAGCTCGGCACCGTCAACTGGATGGTCGAAGCCGCCCCCGAACTCTTTCGCATGAAAGCCTCCGAAAAGGCCGGTTTCGCGCCCGCCGGCGTCTTTTTGGCCATGGAGCAGCTGCGCGTCAAGCACGCCAAGGTCATCCCCAGCGCCGCCGAGCTTGCCAGCAAGAACTACGCCGTCTTCAGCGGCCTCTCCGGCAAAGGCTATCCCGTCTACGCCATGTCCACCCTCATGCTCAACAAACTCGTCGCCGACGCCGGCTTCGACAAGGTCGTCTACTTCTACCAGCAGCTCCACCACGGCGCCGACCCCGACAAAGCCTTTTTAAACACCTTCCGTGTGCCGATGGGGTGGTTTACCAGAGATATGGACGCCTACTTCTCCTCCTTGCGTCAATAGTCCCCGGCCGCCCAGCAGCACCCATCTGCGGCGTTGGTCCTCAGAGCGCTTGCTTGCGTACATTCCGAGTACGCGGCGCGGCGCGCTCGCACCCTTTCGGGTATAAGCGATCACATCAACGCTAAAGCGTTGTGTGCCTGCTTATCCGGTCCGCCTTGCATCTGGGCACTTCTGAACGGCCTCCGGCTTCTGCCACTCCCGGCCGCCCATAAGCAGCATCCGCCACAACCGCTTGTGCCAGATAAGTGTCCCTCCACAATCCTGTCAACCCCCGAAAACAGCGTTCAACCCCTCGTATTTCCTGCCTCCGCGGCGCATTTTCAAAAAAAATTTTAAAATTTTTTTCTTCCATAAAATGGCTGGTGACCTGCATATATAGGGGTTTTGTGACGGACCACCACAACATCTTGTGCCTGATGCTTATTTGTTAAAGTCAAAGCACCCAAACAAATAATTAAAGCAAAAAAATCCTTCAAAAATATGAAGGATTTTTTCAATTTGTCGAGAAAAAGTACATAAAAGTGGTGGATTGTGGTGTAAAGTGGTTGAAACTAACGCCGAGGTGGTGATGAGGCCATGTTCATGGGGGAATATCTCCATACCATCGACAACAAAGGGCGCCTCATTTTCCCGGCCAAGTTCCGCGAGGACCTTGGCGAGAAGTTCATCGCCACCAAAGGCCTCGACAACTGCCTGTTCGTATACAGCCCCGAAGAGTGGGCCATCCTAGAGAACAAGCTCAAGCAACTGCCGCTTGCCAAACCCGAGGCCCGCGCCTTCGTCCGCTTCTTCTTCGCCGGCGCGGCCGAGCTCGAAGCCGACAAACAGGGCCGAGTGCTCCTGCCCGCCAACCTCAGGGAACACGCCAAGCTCGACAAAGACGTCGTCGTCATCGGCGTGTCGACCCGCATCGAAATCTGGGGCAAAGAAGCTTGGGACGAATACAACGCCAAGATTGGCCCCGATGTCGCCACCATCGCCGAAAACCTGGTGGACCTCGGCATCTAGCCGGAGGCTGACATGGACTTTCAACACACAAGCGTTCTTCTCGCAGAAACGGTCGCCGCACTGGTCACCGACCCGGCCGGCATCTACGTGGACTGCACCCTCGGGGGCGGCGGGCATGCCGCAGCCGTCGCCGGGCGCCTCAGTCCATCGGCCTGGTTCATCGGCATCGACCAAGACCCCGCGGCTCTCAAGGCCGCCCAGACCCGGCTGCGGAACGCGCCCTGCCGGGTTACCGTCGTCCACAGCAACTTCACCTCCCTCGGCGACGTCCTCGACGACCTCGGCGTACCCGCCGTCACCGGCATCCTCTTCGACCTCGGCGTCTCCTCCCACCAGCTCGACATCGCCGAACGCGGCTTCTCCTACATGCAGGACGGACCGCTCGACATGCGCATGAACCCGGCGGGCGTCCTCACCGCCCACGAAATCGTCAACACCTGGGACGAAGCCCGTCTCACCAAGATAATCTTCGACTACGGCGAAGAACGCTGGGCGAAAAAGATCGCCCGCACCATCGTCGCCGAACGCGCCCGCCGTCCGCTCCGCACCACCGGCGAGCTTGCGGAAACAATCAAAAAGGCCATCCCCGCGGCCGCCCGCCGCGAAGGGCCCCACCCCGCCAAACGGACCTTTCAGGCCATCCGCATCGCCGTCAACGACGAACTCGGCATCCTCCGCGCCGCCCTCGAAACAGCCGCTCAGCGGCTCGTCCCCGGTGGCCGGCTATGCGTAATAACCTTCCACTCCCTCGAAGACCGCATCGCCAAACAGACCATCCAGGACCTGGCGAAAGGCTGTCTCTGTCCCAAGGATTTCCCCATGTGCGTCTGCGGCAACACCCCCAAAGTCAGAGCCCTCGGCAAGCCGGTCCCCCCATCGCCGGCCGAGCTTGAGGCCAACCCCCGGTCCCGCAGCGCCAAACTCAGGGTGGCGGAAAAGGTATAACCAGGGAAGATAATGTTCTAATCTCCAGGGAGGGCAAATACTATGTTAGTGAATCGCAAACAGGAGTGGGTGCAGCTGCCGGAACCCGAACGGGCCCCGCTCGCCGTAGTTGTAGCACAGCCGCGGCCGTATCCGAGCCTCAGGAAGCAGTTTCTGCAGCTCGTCCTGCTCGCCGCCGCCCTCGCCATGCTCATCACCGTCCACAGCTCCGTGATGGTGCACTCCGGCTACGGCCTTGTCGAAATGAAAGCCCAAGCCGCCAAACTGGAACGGGACAACGAACTTCTCCGCCTGGAGATCGCCAAGCTCAAATCGCCGCAGCGCATCCAGCAGATCGCCACCAATCAACTCGGCATGGTCACCCCGCAGAACACCTACTACGCGACCGCCGCCCCGCCCTCCTCCGGCACAGTCGCCGGCGGGAAAAACGGCAAAGTGGTCGGCATGCTCACAATGAGCAAAGCGGAGGCGAGCAAAGGGCGCTAAACTCACCGATGGGGGGAGGAAGCGCGTGGTATCTGCATCGCACGTCACCATCCGCAAACGGGCAGCGGTGCTCTTTCTGTTTGTCGCTCTCGTCATGGTCGGCCTCGTCGGCCGCCTCGTCTACCTGCAATCCTACCGGAGCCCATGGCTAGCGGAAAGCGCCACCGACCAGCGGGTAAGGGAAATACCCGTCGAAGCGAGGCGCGGCGTCATCTACGACCGCCACGGCCGCGAACTGGCTGTCAGCGTCAGCAGCGAGTCGGTATACGCCATACCCGCCGAAATACGGAACCCTGAGGAAACAGCAGCCAGATTGGCTGCTCTTTTGACATTGGACCGGGAAAAACTGGCCGCCAAACTCAAACAGCGCCAGTCCTTCCTGTGGATCAAACGCAAAATCGATCCCGCCGCCGCCCTCGAAGTACGCAAGCTCGGCCTTCCCGGCATCGGCCTCACCCAGGAAAACCGCCGTCACTACCCGCAAGGCCGCCTCGCCTCCCATATCCTCGGCTTCACAGGCATCGACAGCCAGGGCCTTGACGGCGTCGAACTCACCTTCGACAGCTACCTGCGCGGCCGCCCCGGCGCCGTCGTCGTCGAATACGACGCCCGCGGCCACGAGATACCCCAGGCCACCCACCGCTACATACCGCCCGTCCCCGGCCAGGACATCCACCTCACCATCGACACCGTCATCCAGCAAATCGTCGAACGCGAACTCGAGAAAGTCCTGCGCGACACCCAGGCCCAGCGGGTCAGCATAATAGCCATCGCTCCCGCCAGCGGCGAAATCCTCGCCCTCGCCAACAAACCCGACTACGACCCCAACGACTTCGCCGCCTTCAGCCCCAAGCTCTGGCGCAACAGCGCCGTCTCCAACGCCTACGAACCCGGCTCCACCTTCAAAATAATCACCACCGCCGCCGCCCTTGGCGAAAACGTCGTCCGCCCCGAAGACCGCTTCTTCGACCCCGGCTCCGTCGAGGTCCAGGGCCGCCACATCCACTGCTGGCGTCACGGCGGTCACGGCAGCCAGAGCTTTGTCGAAGTCGTCAAAAACTCCTGCAACGTCGGCTTCGTCAACGTCGGCCTGCGGCTCGGCGCCGACGCCTTCTACCGCCACATCGCCGCCTTCGGCTTCAACAAACCCACCGGCGTCGACCTCCCCGGCGAAGCGCGCGGCCTCATGGTCGACCACGCCAAAGTCAAACCCATCAACATCGCCACCATGGCCATCGGCCAAAGCATCGCCGTCACCCCCATCCAGCTCATCACCGCCGCCGCCGCCATCGCCAACGACGGCCAACTCCTCAGGCCCCAGATCGTCAGGGAAGTGCGCGACAAAGACGGCCGCGTCACCCGCGCCTTCGCCCCCGACCCGGTCGCCAGGGTGCTAGATGTCAAAACCGCCCACACCGTCAAAGGAATTTTGGAAAAAGTTGTTGAAGAAGGAACAGGCAGAAATGCTTTCATCGAAGGCTTCCGCATAGCCGGCAAAACCGGCACCGCCCAGAAAGTGGGGGAGAGGGGCTACGCCCAGGGGCGCTACGTCGCCTCCTTCGTAGGTTTCGCCCCCGCCGACAGCCCCCGCATCGCCCTCCTCGTCATCATCGACGAACCTGTCGGCCCTTACTACGGCGGCCTCATCGCCGCCCCCGTCTTCGGCGCCGTCATGCGCGACATTCTCCAGTACCTCCAGATCGCCCCCCAAGGCGGGCCGGCCGGCAAGCACGACCAGGAAACCCATCTCACCGTGCCCGCCGTCATCAACCTCCCGGTCGCCGACGCCGTCCGCGAACTAAAGGCCGCCGGCCTGACCGCCCGAGTCGAGGAAGCAGGGGAGCGGGTCGCCGACCAGGTCCCTAAACCCGCCAGCCGCGTACCCGCCGGCGCCAACGTCCTCCTTTACACCCAGACCCCCCGCTACGGCGGCGAAATTACCATCCCCGACCTTACCGGCCTCGCCCCCCGCGAAGCTACCGTCCTGCTCGCCGAACTCGGCCTCCTCATCGGCCCGGAAGGAGGGAGCGGCCCCGCCGACCGGCAGGACCCGCCGCCCGGCGGCAAAGTCCCGGCCGGCAGCAAGGTGAGCGTGCACTTCCAAGCACAACCGGCTAATTTTGGAAATTCAGGTAATACTAATATAAAGCCTTTAGCTCCTTAACAGGGGCAGGCCGTTGATGACCCCGCAGGCTGCGTTGTTCCGCCTGGCGCTTGCTTGCGTACGTTCCGAGTACGCGGCGGCCGGGCGCTGGCGCCATCCATGGCGCGCCCGGCACTAGGCCCATCCAGGGCCGTCGCGGCGCGCCAGTCGGAGCCGCCTTGCCTGCGAGGCCCTGAACGGCCTGCGCAAGAGAACGACAGATTTCGGAGGCTACCATGAAAACCATCCAGCAGCTTGCAGCACAACTCAAAAAAGTACAGATCACCGGCGACGCCGGCCGGGAGATCACCTCCATCGCCTACGACTCGCGGGCCGTCAGGCCCGGCGCGCTATTCGTCGCCCTCGCCGGCAGCAAAGCCGACGGTCACGACTTCGTCGCCGCCGCCTGCCGCCAGGGCGCGGCCGCCGTCCTCATCGACAGGGACGTCCCCGTGGAGAGCGGCGTCGCCGTTCTCAGGGTCCCCGACACCCGCGCCGCCATGCTTGCAATCACCCCGTGCTTTTACGACTATCCCAGCCGCAAGCTCCGCCTCATCGGCGTCACCGGCACAAACGGCAAAACCACCACCACCCATCTTATCCGCGCCCTCCTGCTTGCCGCCGGCCACCGCGTCGGCCTCATCGGCACCATCCACACCATCATCGGCGACAAAACCTTCCCCGTCAAAAACACCACCCCCGACGTCATCGACCTCCAAGCCCTATTCGCCGACATGGTCGCCGCCGGCGTCACCCACGCCATCATGGAAGTCTCCTCCCACGCCATCGCCCTTGGCCGCATCGCCGGCTGCGAATTCGACGTCGGCGTCTACACCAACATCACCCGCGACCACCTCGACTTCCACCACACCTTCGAAAACTACATCGCCGCCAAAGCCGAGCTCTTCAGCCTAATCTCGGCCCCCGGCGCGACGAAAACCAATAAAGCCGCCGTCGTCAACACCGACGACCCGGCCGCTCCCGCCATGCTCGCCGCCTGCGGCTGCCGTCAGCTCACCTACGGCGTCGAAAAGCCCGCCGACCTCAGCGCCACTGATATCAGCGTCCGGGCCCGCGGCGCCTCCTTCACCGTCAAGGGGCCCTTCGGCGAACTGCCGCTCAATCTCAAAATAACCGGCGTCTTCAACGTCTACAACGTCCTCGCCGCCGTCGGCGCCGCCCTCATTGAAGGCATCGGCCCGGCCGTCATCAAACAGACCCTCGAACAATTCACCAGCGTCCCCGGACGCTTCGAGCTTGTCGACGCCGGCCAACCCTACACCGTAATCGTCGACTACGCCCACACCCCCGACGGCCTTGAAAACATCCTCCGCACCGCCCGCCAGTTCGCCACCCGCCGCATCATCGTCGTCTTCGGCTGCGGCGGCGACCGCGACCGCACAAAGCGGCCCATCATGGGGCGGCTGGCCATGGACTACGGCGACATCGTCATCGCCACCTCCGACAACCCCCGCAGCGAAGACCCCGCCGCCATCCTCGCCGAAATCGAAGTCGGCCTCAAAGAAAAACAGACCGCCGCCAAAGGCTACGAAATAATCGCCGACCGCCGTACCGCCATCGCCCGCGCCCTGCGCCTCGCCCAGAGCGACGACGTCGTCGTCATCGCCGGCAAAGGCCACGAAACCTACCAGGTCCTCAAAGACAAAACCATCGATTTCGACGATCGGGCCGTGGCCCGCGAGATCATCAAGGAGATGAACTGATGGCCGAATTCACCGTCAGCCAAGTCCTCGAAGCCACCGGCGGCTCCCTGGCCGGCGCGGCCCACCGCTCAGCCTTCAACGGCGTATCCACCGACACCCGCACAATCAAACGCGGCAACCTCTTCGTCGCCCTCAAGGGCGAAAACTTCGACGGCCACGACTTCCTCCTCAGGGCGGTCGATAACGGCGCCGCCGGCGTCGTCGTCTCCAGCCGCGAAGCTTATGTCCCCGAAAAGACCACCGCCATCCTCGTAGCCGACACCCTCGCCGCTCTCCAGGACATCGCCCGTTACCACCGCCGCCGCTTCACCCTCCCGGTGATCGGCATCACCGGCTCAAACGGCAAGACCACCACCAAAGACATGACCGCCGCCGTCCTCTCCGGCCGCCTGCGCGTCCTCAAAACCCAGGCCAACTACAACAACGACATCGGCCTCCCCCAAACCCTCCTCGGCCTCACCGCCGACCACCAGGCCGCCGTCGTCGAAATGGGCATGCGGGCCCGCGGCGAAATCAGCCGCCTGGCCGCCATCGCCGCCCCCACCGTCGCCGTCATCACCAATGTCGGCGAAACCCACGTCGAAGTGCTCGGCAGCGTCGAAAACATCGCCGCCGCCAAAGGCGAACTCGTCGAAGCCATCGCCGCCGACGGTCTCGTCATCCTCAACGCCGACATCCCCATCGTCAAAGCCATGCGCGCCAAAACCGCGGCCCGCGTCGTACTCTACGGCCTCGGCCCCGACGCCGACGTGCGGGCCGAAAACATCGCCTCCGGCGAACGCGACACCGCCTTCGACTGCGTCCACCCCGGCGGCCGTTTCCCCGTCAGCGTGCCGGCCGTCGGCAAACACAACATCTACAACGCCCTCGCCGCCATCACCGTCGGTCTCGAACTCGGCCTCGGCCCCGGCGAAATCAACGCCGGCCTCGCCACCTTCCAGGCCAGCGCCATGCGCCTCGCCATCGAAAATCTCGGCCCCTACACCGTCATAAACGACGCCTATAACGCCAGCCCCCTCTCCATGCAGGCCGCCATCGACACCCTCGGCATGGTCGCCAGAGGCCGCAAAGTCGCCGTCCTCGGCGACATGCTTGAGCTCGGCGAACTCGCCGCCGCCGCCCACAGCCGGGTCGGCGAGCTGCTCGCCGACAGCGGCGTCCAAGTCGTCGTCACCGTCGGCGAGGCGGCCCGCAACATCGCCGCATCCGCCCTTGAAGGCGGCGTCAAGGTCGCCGTCGCCTGCGCCGGTCACGACGAAGCCGCCGAAGCCCTCCGCAAGCTCCTCCGGTCGGGGGATACTGTTCTAGTAAAGGGCTCCCGCGGCATGAAGATGGAAAAAATGCTGGCCGTATTTAAATAACAGGGGATGCTGTCTATTAAGTCCAGCTGCGGCGTTGCTCCTCGGCTGCCATCCTCAGCGTACGTTCGTGTACGCGCGATGCTGTTAAATAGGTCCTGTGCAAACAATGCTTCTAAACGTTGTCGCGGAGGACACGGTGGTGTCAGCCTCCGGTGCGCCTTGCAGCTGGAGCTTACTAGACAGCATCGCACAATTCGGAAGATCACGAAGAACGCGTCATAGTTCACTGGAGGTTTCGTTTCAATGCAACAGTTACTCTACCCCGCGGCGGTCGCCTTCCTCATCGCCTTGGCCCTGGGGCCGGTCGTCATCCCCGCCCTGCGCCGCCTCAAATTCGGCCAGAGCATCCGCGAAGAAGGCCCCCAACGCCACCTGGCCAAAGCCGGCACCCCCACCATGGGCGGCATCCTTATCCTCGTCGCCCTCACCGTCCCGGCCATAATCTTCGCCGGCAAAAGCGCCGAAGTATGGCTGGCCCTCTTCGTCACCCTCGGCCACGGCCTCATCGGCTTCCTCGACGACTATATCAAAGTCGTCCTCAAACGCAACCTCGGCCTCAAAGCCCGCGAGAAAATCCTCGGCCAGATCATCATGGCCGTCGCCCTCGCCTATATTGCCACCACCTACTTCGGCCGCGGCACCGACCTGTGGATACCCTTCCTCGGCGCCAATGTCGACTTCGGCCCGCTCTACTACATCCTTATCTTCCTTGTCCTCATCGGCACCACCAACGCCGTCAACCTCACCGACGGCCTCGACGGCCTCGCCGCCGGCACCACCACCATCGCCGCCGCCGCCTACGCCGTCATCGCCCTCGCCTTCGGCAAAGAGCCCCTGGCCGTCTTCTGCCTGGCCCTCGCCGGCGCCGCCCTCGGCTTCCTCCGCTACAACGCCCACCCCGCCAAAGTCTTCATGGGCGACACCGGGTCGCTCGCCCTCGGCGGGGCGCTGGCCGCCGTCGCCGTCCTCACCAAAACCGAGCTCCTGCTTGTCATCGTCGGCGGCGTCTTCGTCATCGAAGCCCTATCCGTCATCATCCAGGTCATCTCCTTCAAATCCACCGGCAAACGCGTCTTCCGCATGAGCCCCATCCACCACCACTTCGAACTCGGCGGCTGGTCCGAAACCAAAGTCGTCGCCGTCTTCTGGCTGGCGGGCGCCGTCTTCGCCGCACTGGGACTGATAACACTCGTAGCAAGCCAGGGAGGAATGTAACAATGGAATTCGAAAATAAAAAAATCCTCGTCCTCGGGGCCGCCATCAGCGGCATCTCCGTCGCCCGCATCCTCGCCGGCCACGGCGCCGCCGTCACCCTCAGCGACGCCAAACCCGCCGACCAGCTCAAGCACGACATCACAGCCCTCGCCGCCGCCGGCGTCGCCCTCGCCCTCGGCCGCCAGGACGAAGCCCTTTTGGACGGCGTCGACATCCTCGTCCTCTCGCCCGGCGTCTCCGTCTACATCCCGCTCGTCGAGACCGCCCAGCAGCGCGGCATCGCCGTCATGAGCGAAATAGAAATCGCCTACCGGCTCACCAAAGCCCCCATCGTCGCCATCACCGGCACCAACGGCAAAACCACCACCACCACCCTCACCGGCGAAATCCTCAAAGCAGCCGGTAGGGAAGTAGTCGTCGGCGGCAACATCGGTCAGGCCCTGTCCGCCGAAGTGCAGGGCGTCAGCCCCGACGGCGTCGTCGTCGCCGAAATATCAAGTTTTCAGCTCGAAGGCGTCAGCGCCTTCAAGCCCCACATCGCCGCCATCCTCAACCTCACCCCCGACCACATCGACCGCCACCGCGACTTCGCCACCTACCAGGCCATGAAAGAGCGCGTCTTCGCCAACCAGACCAGCGACGACTACCTCATCCTCAACTACGACGACCCCGCCGTACGCGCCATGGCCCAGCGGGCCCCCTCCCAAGTCGTCTACTTCAGCCGCACCGTAAAACTGCCTGTCGGCTTCTACGTCGCAGACGGCATCATAAAGCTCACCTGGCTCGACGAAACCCTCGACATCTGCCCCCTCGCCGCCCTCAAAATACCCGGCGCCCACAACGTCGAAAATGCCCTGGCCGCCTGCGCCGCCGCCTACTTCGCCGGCGCCCGGCCCAGCGACATGGCCGCCGTCCTTAGCGCCTTCACCGGCGTCGAGCACCGCATCGAGCCCGTCGAAACGATAAACGGCGTCACCTGGTACAACGACTCCAAAGCCACCAACCCCGAATCATCCATCAAAGCCCTCGAAGCCTTCCCCGCCCACATCATCCTCATCGCCGGCGGGCGCGACAAAAACACCGACCTCGGCGAATTCATGAGCCTCGCCCGGGAAAAAGTCGACCACCTCATCCTCATCGGCGAAGCCGCAGAAAGGTTCGCCGCCGCCGCCGAGCGTCACGGCGTCAAAGACATCCGCCGCGCCGCCGACTTCCCGGCCGCCGTAGCCCTGGCCCACAGCCTGGCCCGCCCGCCCCAGCTCGTCCTCCTCTCGCCGGCCTGCGCCAGCTACGACATGTTCAACAACTACGAAGAACGGGGGAAAATCTTCAAAGACCTTGTACGCCGCCTGAGATAGGAGGAGTGAATGTGGCGGTCCGACCCAAGTCGCCCGACTTCGTCATCTTTTTCACGGTAATCGTCCTCCTGGCGATCGGCGTTGTTATGGTCTACAGTTCCAGCGCGGTCTCGGCCCACGTCAACTTCGACGACAGCTACTACTTCCTCAAACGCCAGCTCGTATGGGCCGCCCTCGGCATCGCGGCCATGCTCTTCACCATGAGCATCGACTACCATGTCTGGCGGCGCCTGTCCAAGCCCATCATCATCGTCACCCTCATCCTGCTCGTCCTCGTCCTCATCCCCGGCCTGGGCAAAGTCGTCAACGGCGCCCGCCGCTGGCTCGGCTTCGGCTCCCTCTACCTCCAGCCCTCGGAAATCGCCAAACTCAGCATGGTCCTCTTCTGCTCCGAGAGCCTCGCCCGCAACCAGGACAAAATAACCAGCTTCGTCCGCGGCCTTCTGCCCCAGCTCGCCATCCTGCTCGTCGTCTTCGGCCTCATCCTCAAAGAGCCCGACCTCGGCACCGCCCTTGCCATCGGCGGCACCGTCTTCGTCCTCCTCTTCACCGCCGGGGCGAAAATCGCCCATCTCGCCTCCCTCGGCCTCGCCGGCGTCGCCGGCATCGTCGTCGCCATTATCATCGAGCCCTACCGCCTCAGGCGCCTGTTCGCCTTCAGCGACCCCTGGGCCGACCCGCTCGACAGCGGCTACCACATCATCCAGTCCCTCTACGCCATCGGCTCCGGCGGACTGTTCGGCGTCGGCCTCGGCCGCAGCCGCGAAAAATTCCTCTACCTTCCCGAGCCCCACACCGACTTCATCTTCGCCATCCTCGGCGAAGAACTGGGCCTCATCGGCACCGTCACCGTCATCGTCCTCTTCTTCCTCTTCGCCTGGCGCGGCCTCAAAATCGCCATCGCCGCCCCCGACGTCTACGGCAGCATCCTCGCCGCCGGCCTCACCAGCATGATCATCGTCCAGGCGCTCATGAACATCGCCGTCGTCACCGCTTCCATGCCCGTCACCGGCATACCATTACCCTTCCTCAGCTTCGGCGGCTCAGCGCTTATCTTCACCTTAGCCGGCGTCGGCATTTTATTGAATATTTCCCGCTACGTATCATTGAAATGAAGGGGCGGGAATCGCCGTTCTAATAATCCCCGTCACTCAAAATGTACTGTGCGCAGGCCGTTCAGGGGCCCGTAGGCAAGGCGCGGCGAGGCCGACACCGGAAACGTACTCGAACGTACGTTGAGGATGGCGGCCGAAGCCGCAACACAGCATACGGGGCCATCAACGGCCTGCCCAAGGAGAATGAACATGAAAGTGATAATTTCCGGCGGCGGCACCGGCGGCCACATCTACCCCGCCCTCACCATCGCCCGCGCCATAACAGAAATACAGCCCGCCGACATCCTCTTCGTCGGTACCGAACAGGGCCTCGAAGCCGACATCGTCCCCAAGGAAGGCTTCCCCTTCGCCACCGTCGCCGCCGGCGGCATCGAACGCCGCCTTACCCTCGGCAACCTCCGCAACCTCTTCAAAACCTTCGCCGGCCTCTTCGAATCCCTCGCCGTCATCCGCCGCTTCCGGCCCGACGTCGTCATCGGCACCGGCGGCTACGTCTGCGGTCCCGTCCTCCTCACCGCCAGCCTCCTCGGCATCCCGGCGATCATCCAGGAGCAGAACGTCATCCCCGGCGTCACCAACCGCATCCTCGCCCGTTTCGTCGGCAGGATCGCCGTCGGCTACGCCGAAGCCGCCAAAAATTTTGGCGCAAACAAGGACAAGGTCGTCGTCACCGGCAACCCCGTCCGCCCCGAAGTCCTCACCGCCACCCGCGAGGAAGGCCTCGCGGCCCTCGGCCTCGCCCCCGGCAAGCTCACCGTCCTCGTCGCCGGCGGCAGCCGCGGCGCCCGCAGCATCAACACCGCCATGGCCGACGTCCACGCCCGTTTCGCCGGCCGGCCGGAAATACAAATCTTGCACGCCACCGGCAGCGGGGAGTATAATAACATAGTTGGCCTGCTGGGCCAGCGCGGTATAGACATTGCCAAAACTGGAAATATTAGCATCGTTCCCTACCTCTACAACATGCCGCAAGCCCTCGCAGCCGCCGACCTCGCCGTCTTCCGCGCCGGCGCCATCGGCCTCGCCGAACTCACCGCCCGCGGCATCCCGGCCATCCTCGTTCCATACCCCCACGCGGCCGAAAACCACCAGGAATTCAACGCCCGCGTCCTCGAAAACCGCGGCGCCGCCCTTGTCATCCGCGACGCCGACCTCAGCGGCCCGCGTCTCGCCGACGCCATCGAGGCCCTCCTCGGCGACCCGGCCCGCCTCGCCGTCATGGCAAGCACCAGCCGGGAACTCGGCCGTCCCGAAGCCGCCGCCGCCATCGCCAGGCTTGCCATCGACCTCGCCGGCAGCCGTAACACCTAAAATTCACACCACCACCGCCCCCCGCATACAATAACATTACGCTGGAGGCGCCGTCAGGCAGGAAAGGGGAGTAATCCGTTGCTCGACAACCTAAACCGCATCCACTTCGTCGGCATAGGCGGCGCAGGCATGAGCGCCATAGCCAAAGTACTCTTGGCCAAGGGCTTCGCCGTCAGCGGTTCCGACATTGCCAAATCCGAAACAATACATAGGCTCCAGCAGCTCGGAGCCAACATAATCATTGGCCACGACGCCGCCAACATCGACGGCGCCGAAGCCATCGTAGTATCCACCGCCATCGCCGGCAGCAACCCCGAGATCGCCGCCGCCAAAACGCAAGGTCTCCCCATATACCATCGCTCTGAAATGGTCGCCGCCCTCATGGACGAGCGGCGCGGCATCGCCGTGGCCGGCGCCCACGGCAAGACCACCACCACCTCCATGATCGCCCTCATGCTCGAGAAAACCGGCCTTGATCCCACCATCATCATCGGCGGCGACATCGACTACCTCAACGGCAACGCCAAACTGGGCGGCGGCGAATGGCTCGTCGCCGAAGCCGACGAAAGCGACGCCTCCTTTCTCAAGCTAAACCCCGAAGTCGCCGTAGTCACCAACATCGAAAACGACCACATGGACCATTACGGCACCATGGACAACATACTGGCCGCCTTCACCGCCTTCATCGGCAAACTGCCCGCAGACAACGGCCTCGCCGTCCTCTGCTTCGACAACCGCTACATCCGCGACATCGCGCCCAACTGCGGCCGCAAATACATCTCCTACGCCCTCGACGGCGAAGCCGACTACACCGCCGAAAACATCGAAACCCGGGGCATGACCACCACCTACCTGGCCTGCCACCACGGCCGTCCTTTAGGCACAGTCGTCATCAACGTCCCCGGCCGCCACAACGTCGCCAACTCCCTCGCCGCCGTCGTCGTCGGCATCCACGCCGGCCTCGCCTTCGAGCAGGTCGCCGCCGGCCTCGGCCACTTCCAGGGCGTCAAGCGCCGCTTCCAGACCAAAGGGCGGGTCAGCGGCGTCTGGATCGTCGACGACTACGCCCATCACCCCACCGAAATAGCCACAACCCTTGAGGCCGCGCGCGACGTCAACCCCAAGCGCCTCATCTGCGTATTCCAGCCCCACCGTTACACCCGCACCAAATTCCTTCGCCAGGAATTCGGCGGCGCCTTCACCCGGGCCGACCTCCTCATCCTCACCGACATCTACTCGGCCGGTGAAGCGCCAATACCCGGCATCAGCGGCGAAACCCTCAAAGAAGAAGTCGAGCGCCAGACCGACAAACCCGTCACCTACATCGCCGACAAAGCCAACATCGCCCGCTACCTCTCCGAAATCGTCGAACCGGGCGACCTCGTCATGACCATGGGAGCGGGGAACATATACCTCAGCGGCGAAGAACTCGTCGACCGGCTGGCCCACAAAAACAACTAAAAACCCGGCTGTTCAGACCAGACTGTTTTATTTGCATAATTGCGGGTGATTGTACTCTTCTGGGGAGGGAAAGACGATGGAGAAATTTATCGTCGCGGGAGAAGTACAATTAACAGGCCACATCAAAGTGAACGGCGCCAAAAACGCCACATTGCCCCTGATGGCCGCAACGCTGCTCTCCACCGGCGTAAGCGTCCTGCACAACATCCCGCAGCTGCGGGACATCACCATGATGCAAGACATCCTCACCCTGCTGGGGGCCAAGATCCACCGGGAAAACGGCACCCTCATCATCGACACCACCGGCGTCTCAAAAGAAGAAATACCCGAACACCTCATGCGGGAAATGCGGGCCTCCGTATTCCTCATGGGACCTCTCTTGGGCCGTTTCCGCCGCGTGCGGCTCTCCTTTCCGGGCGGCTGCGCCATCGGGCCGCGTCCCATCAACCTCCACATCAAAGCCCTGGAAAAAATCGGCGCCGTCGTCAACGACCGGTGCGGCTTCATCGACGCCGAAGCCGTCCACCTCACCGGCGGCGAAATCCACTTCGACTTCCCCAGCGTCGGCGCCACCGAAAACGCCATGATGGCCGCGTCCGTCGCCAGCGGAGCCACCATCATCCGCAACGCCGCCCGCGAACCCGAAGTCGCCGACCTCCAGACCTTCCTCAACAAAATGGGCGCCAAAATCAGCGGCGCCGGCACCGACACCATCCGCATCCAGGGAGTCGAGAGCCTCTCGCCCACCGAGCACACCGTCATCCCCGACCGCATCGAAGCCGGCACCTTCCTCATCGCCGGGGCCCTTACCCGCGGCGACATCGTCGTTGACAACATCATCCCCGAGCACCTCTTCGCCGTCATCGACAAACTGCAGGAAATCGGCGCCCGCATCGACAGCAACGGCACAAGCGTCCGCGTCCGCGGCGGAGAAATGCGGGGCGTCGACATCAAAACCCTGCCCTACCCCGGCTTCCCCACCGACCTCCAGGCCCCCATGCTCGCCCTGCTCACCGTCGCCAAAGGCACCAGCATCATCACCGAAACCATCTTCGAAAACCGCTTCAAACACGTCGACGAACTTGGCCGCATGAGCGCCAAAATCAAAGTCGAAGGACGCACCGCCGTCATCCGCGGCGTCCCCAAACTCTCCGGCGCCACCGTCGCCGCCCACGACCTCAGGGCCGGCGCCGCCCTCGTCCTCGCCGCCCTCGCCGCCGAAGGCGTCAGCGAAATCGAGCAGGTATACCACATCGACCGGGGCTATGAGGCGTTTGAGAAGAAGCTGCAACTAATCGGCGCCAAGGTCGTCCGCCGAAGTCCTTAAACCGTATACTGTGGCGGACGTTGATAAGCCACCATCTGCGGCGTTGTTCCACCGGGCGCTTGCTTGCGTACGTGCCGAGTACGCGGCGCGGCGCGCCCGGCGGAGCCGCCTTGCATCTGGCGGCTTCTGAACGCCTGCTCGCCCAATACATAAATAAATAATACATAAGTTTCCGACTGGAGGTCTTTTACAATGAAAGACAAGCGCATTGCCGTCGTCATGGGCGGGCCGTCCGCCGAGCGGGAAGTCTCGCTCAACACCGGCCGGGCCATCCTCGCCGCCCTGCAGGAAAAAGGCTACGACGCCGTCGGCATCGACCTCGAACCCCAGCGGTTCATCGAGCAGCTCCGCGAAGCCGGGGCCCAGGCCGTATTCATCGCCGTCCACGGCAAATACGGCGAAGACGGCCTCCTCCAGGGCGCTCTCGAACTCCTCGACCTGCCCTACACCGGCTCCGGCGTCCAGGCCAGCGCCAACGCCATGGACAAAGGCATCTCCAAGCGCCTCTTCCTCCAGGCCGGCATCAGCACCCCCGCCTCCCGGCTCTACACCGCCGCCCAGGCGAAAACGGCGCCGCTCGCCCAGGAAATCGTCGCCGCCTTCGGCCTGCCCGTCGTCGTCAAGCCGGCCGCCCAGGGCTCCAGCATCGGCGTCACCATCGTCGAAGCCGAAGCCGCCCTCGCCGAAGCCTTAGAAACCGCCTTCCGCTACGACGACCACGTCCTCATCGAAAAATTCATCAAAGGCCGCGAACTCACCGTCGCCATCCTCGGCGCCGACAACCCCGAAGCCCTGCCAATCATTGAAATCGTCCCCCACTCCGGCCGCTACGACTACACCTCCAAATACACCAAAGGCGCCACCGAATACCGCTGCCCCGCCCCCCTCAGCGAAAACGCCACACGGGCCGTCCAGGCCGAGGCGCTCGCCGCCTTCACCCTCCTCGGCTGCCGCGGCATCGGCCGCGTCGACGTCATGATGGACGCCGACGGCACCCCATACGTCCTCGAAGTCAACACCATCCCCGGCATGACAGCCACCAGCCTCGTGCCGAAGGCGGCGGCGGCGGCGGGGGTATCGTTCCCCGACCTCTGCGAAAAGATATTATTAATGGCATAAACATAGGCGGCCGTTGATAAGGCCCCATCTGCTGCGTTGCTCCTCAGAGCGCTTGCTAGCGTACGCAACCAAGTACGCGTCGCGGCGCGCTCTTCCGGTGCGCCTTGCATCTGGGACCTTCTGAACGGCCGCTCGCCATTTATGAAGGAGACGGGGAATAGGGCGGGGGAGAGAAGACACGTTCGCTTTCTCTAACATTTTCCATATTTCAATACTAGGCCCTATAGTGTATAATTACTAAATAACACCCTGACCCGGGGAGAGGATTGCATGGAAACAAGGGAAGAGGGACAAGCCGGCCAGCGACCCGTCAGGAAGCCTCCCGGCAAAAAACTGGCTTTGCTGCTCTTAGCCCTCACCGTCATCGTCGCCGCCTTTCTCTTCATCAACTCCGCCTACTTCGCCGTCGGTGCCGTCGTCGTCGAAGGCAACAAATACATCTCCACCGAAGACGTATTCGGCATCGCCGGCATCCCCGCCGAGGTCAACATCTTCCGCCTCAACACCGCGACGATAAAAACCAGGCTGCTCCGCGATCTCAGGATTGACGAGGCCGAAGTCGCCCGGCGCTTCCCCGCCACCATCGTCATCGCCCTCAGCGAGCGCCAGCCCGTCGCCTGGGTCGCCTGCTCCTACGGCTTCGTCCAGCTCGACAAGCAGGGCGTCGTCATGGCGGCCGTCAAAAGCATCAGAAAAGTCGACGTCCCCATCATCACCGGCGTCCGCCTGGGCAACATCTACATCGGCGACAAAATCGACACCTCCACCGTCCAAAACGTTCTCGCCTACCTCGCCGAACTCGACGAAACCACCCTCGGCCAACTGTCCGAAGTCAACATCCGCTCAGCCGGCGACCTTATCGCCTACACCGTCCAGACAATCACCATCCGCATCGGTCCCCCCGACCGGCTGGCCGAAAAAGCCAAACTCACCGGCGACATCCTCCGGGAAGTCGGCAACAAAAAAGGCGCGATTGAATACATTGACCTTAACTACGCCTCGCCATACATCAAATTCAAACAGTCCTCGCGCAAGGAGTGAGCAAATTGCTGCCCATCAGACAGGGCCAGGTAGCCATAGCCGCGGTATGTGTCGTCCTCGGCATCATGCTTGCCGTCCAGTTCCGCACCACCCAGGACATTAAAGCCTCCGTGCCCTTCCAGCGCGTCGAGGAACTCTCCCAGCAGCTCAACAAAGTCGAAAAAGAACGGGAAGCCCTCCTCAGCGAAGTCCATGCCCTGCGCAACGCGACCGGCAACGAAGCCTACAGCCGCGAACTCCAGCAAATCAAAATGAAAGCCGGGCTCGTACCGTTGCAAGGGCCGGGGATCGTCGTCAGCATCGACGACAGCAAGCGTCCCACCAAACCGGGGGAAAACCCCAACCTCTTCCTCATCCACGACGACGACATCCTCAAAGTCATCAACGAACTCAGGGCCGCCGGCGGCGAAGCCATCTCCATCAACGGCCAGCGTCTCATCGCCACCTCCGAAATCCGCTGCGCCGGGCCCACCCTGTCGGTCAACAACGCCCGCTACTCGCCGCCCTACGAAATAAGCGTAATCGGCGAACCGCAGACCCTCGAAAGCTCCCTCAAACTTAGGGGCGGCGTCGTCGAAACCCTCCAGTTCTGGGGCATACAGGTCACCATCAAACGCCAGGACATCGTAAAAATACCGGCCTACAAAGGCGCCTTGACCTTCCAATACGCCAAGCCGGCAGAGGAGGCCAAGAAACAATGATCCTGCCAATCGCCGGCCTCATCATCGGCATCATCATCGGCGTAGCCTTCCCCATCAGCGTCCCGATCGCCTACGCCAAATTCATGTCCGTCGCCCTCCTGGCCTCCCTCGACTCCGTCTTCGGCGGCCTCCGCGCCGGCATCGAAGAAAAATTCGACAACACCGTCTTCATCACCGGCTTCTTCACCAACGCCCTCCTGGCCGCCGGTCTCGTCTACATCGGCGAACGCCTCGGCATCGACCTTTACTATGTCGCGCTGCTGGCGTTTGGGCTCCGTATCTTCCAAAACCTCGCAATCATCCGTCGTTACTTTCTTAAGAAATAGGCGTCCGTTGATAAGCCCCCATCTGCGTTGTTGTTCCGCCCGGCGCTTGCTTGCGTACGTTCCGAGTACGCGGCGCGGCGCGCCAGGCGGAGCCGCCTAGCATCTGGGGGCTTCTGAACGGCCGCTCGCCATTTCGGGAATGATAGAGCAGGGGAGAGAGAGCCTATATTTTCATAACTTGTGAACAAGTTTACAATTTTTTTTTGCCCAAAAAAGGGAAAACGCTAAACATGTTGAAACAATAACTGAAAGAGAACCACAATATATGCTACAGAGGTACGGGTATGGCCGGCAAATACATACTAGGGGTTGATATCGGCACCAGTGCCGTAAAGGTATTGGCAGCCACGAAACACAACGGCCAGACACATATACTCGGCAGCGGAACAGTAGCCGGCGCCGGCTTGGTAAAAGGCGCGGTAACCGACGCCGCTGCCCTGGCCGCCGCCGTCCGCGAAGCTGTCGACTGTGCCGTCATGGTCGCGGAAATCCCTCTCGGCCCGGTACATCTGGGCATCGGCGGCATCGACATCTCCTCCCAGAACGGCATCGGCAGCGTCGCGCCCGCAGCGGGCATGGCCACCGGCGCCGACATCGAGCGGGCCTGCCGCGCCGCCACCATCGTAACCGTACCCGATGACCACCGCATCCTCCACGTCATGCCCATCGGCTACTGGCTGGACGGCCAGCCGCTCATGGAGGCGCCGCTGGGCAAAAGCGGCAAACGCCTCGAAGTCGAAACCCACATCGTCAGCCTGCCCCGCCGCCTGGCGGATGAAATCACCGCCGCCCTCGCGGCCTTGGGCATCGACGTAGCCGACATCTATGCCAACGCCGTCGTCGGCGCCGCCGTCACCGCCGACAGCGCCTCCTGCCTCGTCCTCGACATCGGCGCCGGGCTCGCCAACCTCGCTCTTTACAGCGGTGGCACACCCGTACTCACCGCCTCCGTGCCGCTCGGCGGCGACTACATCACCGGCGACATCATGCACGGCCTCGGCATCGGCAAACTCCACGCCGAAGAGATCAAGCGCTACTACGCCAAACTCGACCGCGACCTCGGCGGACGCGGACTCGTCCTCGACTGCAACGACTTCGGCACCACCGACAAACAAGTCGACTACGACTTTCTCCATAAAATCGTCGAAAGCCGGGTCGAAGAAATCGTCTCCCTGCTCCACGCCTACGTCGAACCGGCCCTCAGCCGCTACGGAGCGGACAAGATCCTCCTTACCGGCGGTTCCTCGCTCCTGCCCAGCGTCGGCGAATGGACGGAAAAAATCTTCGCCCTGCCCGTCAAGCTCGCCCGTCCGGGCGTCGGCCTCGCGGCCGAATACTCCCATCCGGCCAACACCGCCAGTTACGGTTTGGTAGAATACGCCGCCCGTCTCGCCACCGGCGAACGCACCGGCGGCGGCCCCGTCAAATCCTTCTTCAGAAAGCTCAAAAAACTTTTATAGTCCCGACACTCGAGGTACAAGGAGGAAGTTTTGTTCATGCTTGAATTCGACATGGATCTTGACCAATTTGCGGCGATAAAAGTCATCGGTGTCGGCGGCGGCGGCAACAACGCCGTAAACCGCATGATTGCCGCCGGGCTTCAGGGAGTGGAGTTCATCTCCGTCAACACCGACGCCCAGGCGCTCCTGTTATCCCAGGCCCCCTACCGTATCCAGATCGGCGAAAAGCTGACCAAAGGCCTCGGCGCGGGCGCCAACCCCGAAGTCGGTGAAAAAGCGGCCCAGGAAAGCCGCGACGAACTCCTCAAAGCCCTCAAAGGCGCCGACATGATCTTCATCACCGCCGGCATGGGCGGCGGCACGGGCACCGGCGCCGCTCCCATAGTGGCCGAATGCGCCAAAGAAGTCGGCGCCCTCACCGTCGGCGTAGTCACCAGGCCCTTCGGCTTCGAAGGCCGTCGCCGTCAGGGTCAGGCCGAACGGGGCATCGCCAAACTCAAAGAAGCGGTCGACACCCTCATCACCATCCCCAACGACCGCCTCATGCAAGTCGTGGACAAACGCACCTCCATCGTCGAAGCCTTCCGGATCGCCGACGACGTGCTCCGCCAGGGCGTCCAGGGCATATCCGACCTCATCGCCGTTCCCGGCCTCATCAACCTCGACTTTGCCGACGTCAAAACCATCATGCAGGAAACCGGCTCCGCCCTCATGGGCATCGGCGTCGGCAGCGGCGACAACCGGGCCGTAACAGCCGCCGAAGCCGCCATCAAGAGCCCTCTCCTCGAAACCTCCATCGAAGGCGCCAAAGGCGTCCTCCTCAACATCACCGGCGGCACCAGCCTCGGCCTCTTCGAAATCAACGAAGCCGCCGAAATCATCGCCCGCGCCGCCGACCCCGAAGCCAACATCATCTTCGGCGCCGTCATCGACGAAGCCTGCGAAGATCAGGTACGGGTCACCGTCATCGCCACCGGCTTCGACGCCAAAACCATCCGCCTCAAAGGCGACACGATTGTCGAGCCGTTCAAGCGGGGCGACCTAGATATCCCCGCCTGGATGCGCAAGTAATCTGCCGAAACAATGGGGGCGTTGATAAGCCCCCATCTACTTTGTTAGCCCTCCGGGCGCTCCTCGGCGTACGACGAGTACGCCTGCGGTCGCGTCCTCGGTCTGCCTCGCATCTGGGGACTTCTGAACGCCCCGTATAAATACAAAGAGAAATCCACCACCCACAGAAACTCACCGCACATCGCGCGGTGAGTTTTATATTTTGTCGGCGGGCGCGCCCCATCGATTTACATTTTTTTGAAAACCGCCTTGCTATAATAGGAATATCCGTGGCAGGCCAGCCATAAATTGTTATGAAATGCATATCCTGCCAATCCTTTCCGAAAAGCGGCAAAACAGGGGGGGTGGTGAAAAAATGTACGTCTATGCCGACATCCTCCTCGTCATCAACACCGTCATGAACGCCCTCATCCTCCTCCTCACCGCCTGGGCGGCCGGCGTCGCCTTACGGCCCTGGCGCCTCATCGCCGCCGCCTTCCTCGGCGCCCTCTACGCCCTCGGCGGCCTCATCCCCGCCGCTGCCCCCCTCTACAGCCCGGCCGCCAAACTCGCCGCCTCCGCCGCCCTCGTCTGGCTCGCCCTCGGCGCCCGCTCCTGGCGGGCCCTCCTCTTCGCCACCGCCTGCTTCTACCTCGTCGCCCTCCTCCTCGGCGGCGCCATCCTCGGCTGGCTGCTGCTCGCCGCTCCGTCCCCCGGCGGGGAGTCCTGGCCCGCCGTCACCTGGCGGCACCTCGCCGCCGGCGGCCTCCTCGCCCTCCTCCTCGTCGGCCTCATCTGGCGGCGAATCCTTGCCGGCCTCACCCGCCGCCGCCTCCTCCTGCCGCTCGCCATCGACTACGGCGGCCGCCGCGTGCGGCTCACCGCCCTCCTCGACACCGGCAACCACCTCTACACCATCGGCGGCCAGCGTCCCGTCGTCCTCGTCGAGCGCGGCAGCCTCGACCCCCTCCTCGGCGTCGCCGTCAGCGGCTACCTGCGGCGCACCCCGCCCGCCTCCTGGCTCGCCGGCCTCGACCAGTGCGGCGACCCCGACTGGCTCGCCCGCGTCCAGATCATCCCCTGCCGGGGCATCGGCGGCGCCAGCCTCCTGCTGGGCTTTAGGCCCGACAACCTCACCGTCATCACCGCCACAGGCAGCATCGCCGCCGACGAAGCCGTCGTCGGCATCCACAGCGGCAGCTTCACGGTCGACGGCGCCTACGCCGCGCTTCTCCATCCGGCCGTTCTGAAGGCAATAGACAACAAAGAGGTGGCGAACATATGCGCATAACATGGTCGATCGTCAAGCTTTACATCAAGCTCCGTTTCATCGCCCTCCTTCAGGCGCTGGGCATCCTTCAGCCCGACGAAATCTATTACGTCGGCAGCACCGAAATACTCCCCCCGCCGCTCTCCAGCGACGAAGAAACCTTCCTCCTGGGCCGCCTGCAAAGAGGCGACAAAACCGTCAAAAGCGTCTTCATCGAACGCAACCTCCGCCTCGTCGTCTACATCGCCCGCAAATTCGAAAACACCGGGGTAGGCATCGAAGACCTCGTCAGCATCGGCACCATCGGCCTCATCAAAGCAGTCAACACCTTCGACCCCGTGAAAAGGATAAAACTCGCCACCTACGCCTCCCGCTGCATCGAAAACGAAATCCTCATGTACCTCCGCCGCAACAGCAAAACACGGGCCGAAGTCTCCTTTGACGAGCCCCTCAACATCGACTGGGACGGCAACGAACTCCTCCTCTCCGACGTCCTCGGCACCGACAACGACATCATCTACAAATCCGTCGAAGAAGAAGTCGACAAAGACCTCCTCTACAATGCCATCAACAAGCTCTCCGGCCGCGAGCAGAAAATCATGGAATTGCGCTTCGGCCTCGCCGGCGACGGCCTGGAAAGGACCCAGAAAGAAGTCGCCGACATGCTCGGCATCAGTCAGTCCTACATCTCGCGGCTCGAAAAACGCATCATCCAGAAAATGAAAAAATTCATCAAAGCCCAGAGCTGAGATTTCTGTCGCACGACAAGCGGCGCGGTCCGGTTTTTTCCGGCTCCCCGCCGCTTTTCTTCATTCCTGGGGCCAGTTTTCCAGAAAACAGGATTTTCCCGTTGCGGTGTCCAATGGTAAGGTTGTCCGGAAACGGGCTGGCATTGAACTTGCTTATACAAATGGCAACAAAAAGTCGGCGAGGTGGAATCAGGTGCCTGAAGGATACAAAGATCTCATTCGGCCCGTCTGGGAAGAATTCATCTGCGGCCGCAGCGAGGCTGACGGCGTCCGTCCGCAGATCGCAGCGTCGTGGCGCAGGTGCCGCGACGCCAAAGTCAACCCGTACAGCGACGTGCCCCACCGCAAACTCGACGCCCCGTCGCTCGGCCGGCTGCTGCGCGAGAAAGACCAACTCATCAAAGTCGCCAAACCCTTCATGGACAACCTGTACCAGTTCGTGCAGGGTTCGGGGTTTGTCGTCGTCCTTACCGACGAGAACGGCTTCATCATGGAAATGTTCGGCGACGAAGACACGCTCCACAACCCCATGACCGAGGACTTCTTCCGCGGCGCCAGCTGGCACGAAACCGAAGCAGGCACAAACGCCATCGGCACCGCCCTGGAGATGGGCGCGCCCATCCAGGTGTCGGGAGCGGAGCACTGAGCTGGCCGACCGGGCGGCGCCGACCTACTCGCAGCGCCAGGACAACAGGGCGCGGCTCAAGCGCGAGCTGCTCCGGGATTTGTGGGGTGAAACCGTGGCCGAACCGCAGGTTGCCGTCAAGCTGACCATCCCCGCCGACGTCAGGCGGGTGATGGAAGACAGGATGATCCTCGAAGACGACGTGGCCAAAGTCATCGCCCACGCGGAAGACGCCGGCGGCAAGCTCAGAGATACCGTCAGCGGCCGCTACCTCGCCTCCCACCGGCCGGCGGGCGTCACCTACTGGGTGGAGTACTCGCCCGTAGACGGCGGATTCCTGGTCCACAACGCCTACAGCCACCGGATAGAAATACTCTACTAGCGGGGGAGCAAAATGGACGAACAGAAACTCGTATGCGTCAAATGCCAGATCCCTATCGCCCCCGGCAGCGTGACCCTGTCCTACATGGGCAGCAACTTCCCGGTCGAGCTGCCCAAATGCCCCCGGTGCGGACTGGTATATATCCCCGAGGCCCTGGCCACCAGCAAAATCAAGCAGGTGGAAGAGGCCCTGGAAGACAAATGAACGCAAGCAGCCGGGAGGTTGATAAGATGAACGGCAATGACGGCCCCGCCATAATCGAGGCCGATTCCATCACAGTCGAGATCGTCGACAAAGAAAGCGGCAAAACATTCAGACGGGACCTGCCGATAAAATACCGCGAAACCGACAACGGCATCATCCTGTCCGGGGAGACGCTGACCGGCGCCCCCTGCGAAATCGCCCTCCTGTCCGACACCGCCGTCGCCAGGATGATCGACGTCACCGGCCGCGGGCCTGACTCGCACCGCTGCGGAAACGACTAAGCGCCCTTTAGTATACTGCTGGGAGGATAAGATGAAAAAACTCTTTCAGGCAATCGCCGCCCTGTTGGCCGACGGGGAAAGCGTCGTCGTGGCGACCATTTTCGATAAAAGCGGCTCCGCGCCCCGCACCGCCGGCGCCAAGATGGCGATAAGGCAGAGCGGCGCGATCGTCGGCACCATCGGCGGCGGACGGCTGGAGGCCGACGCTGTGCGGCTGGCCGGCGAAGTATTCCGCACGCGGCGGAGCGTCATCCAGCCGTTCGACCTCAGCGGCCAGGACGTCGCCGGCATGGACATGATCTGCGGCGGTCAGGGGGAAGTGCTGCTCGACTTCATCGCCGCCGACGACGGCGACAACCGCGCTATCAGCGAAGGGATATGCGCCGCCCTGGAGCGCCGCGAGAAAGCCTGGCTGATAACCGCGCTCGGCGACGGGCGGGAGGCATCCCGGCCGGCCCGCCAGCAATGCCTCGTCAGACAGGACGGCAGCCTCATCGGCCGCTTCGCCGGCGAGCCGGGTTTCCTGGCCAAACTCACCGCCGGCCCGGCCAAGATCGCCATCCATGCCGAAGTGCTGGACGGGCAGCGCTTCCTGGTCGAGCCCATCCGGCCCGCCGGCGATGTCTACATTTTCGGCGCCGGCCATGTGTCGCAGAAAATCGCCCCCCTGGCGGAAACGGTCGGCTTCCGCACGGTCGTGCTCGACGACCGCGCCGAGTACGCCAGCCGCGACCGCTTCCCCGCGCCCACGGAAATCGTCGTGCTGGAAACGTTCGACCGCCTGCCCGCCCTGGCCATCGACGGCGACAGCTATATCGTCATCGTCACCAGGGGGCACCTGCACGACAAAACCATTCTGGAATGGTCGCTGCGCACCGCCGCCGGCTACATCGGCATGATCGGCAGCCGCCGCAAGCGCGACAAGCTATACGATGTCCTGACCGGGCAGGGTTTCGGCGAACGCGACTTCCGGCGGGTATACTCGCCGATCGGCACCGATATCCTGGCCGAGACCCCCGAAGAACTGGCGGTCAGCATCGTCGGCGAACTGATCAGGGTGCGGGCGGAGCGGGAAAGTGCGCCGCGCCGGTAAGCTGGCGGCGATAATCCTGGCCGCCGGGTGCTCGTCGCGGGCGCCGGGGTTCAAGCCGCTGCTGCCGCTGGGCGAGGCCACCGTCATCGAGACCGCCGTCGGCGGCCTGCGGCGGGCAGGCATCGGCGACATCGCCGTCGTCGTCGGCCACCGCGCCGCCGACCTGCAGGCCGTGCTTGGCAAACTGCCGGTGCGGACCGTACCCAACGAACACTATCGCGCCGGCATGTTCTCCTCCGTCGTCGCCGGCGTCAAAGCCCTCCCCGCCGACGCGGACGCCTTTTTCCTCCTCCCGGCCGACCTGCCGCTCGTGAAAAGCCACACCGTCAGGCTGCTGGCCAGGGCAGGCAGGAAAACCGGCGCTGCCGTAGTCTACCCCGTTTTCGGCGGTCAGCGCGGCCATCCGCCACTCATCGCCGCCCGCCTCGCGCCCGCCATCCTCGGCTGGGGCGGGACGGGGGGCCTCCGCCCCCTGCTGGCTCGCTACGAGGCCGACGCCCTAGATCTGTCGGTCATAGACGAGGGGATACTGCTCGACCTCGACACCGCTGCCGACTACCGGCAGCTCGTCATGCGTCACGCCGGCCGCCACTGCCCGACCGGCAAAGAATGCGAGCAACTGCTCGCGCGCCTCGGCGTTCCCTCCCCGGTGGCGGATCACAGCCGCGTCGTCGCCGGCGTCGCCCGGCGGCTCGCCGCCGGTCTCAACCGCGCCGGATGCAGCCTTGACGAAGGGCTTATTACCGCCGCGTCCCTTCTCCACGACCTGGCCAAAGGCCGCCCCGACCACCCCCGCCGCGGGGCCAGGCTTATCGGCCGCCTGGGCTGCCCGCAGGTGGCGGCGGTCGTCGCCGCCCATCACGACAAAACTTTTGCCGCGGGCCAGCCGCTGGACGAAGCGGCCGTTGTCTATCTGGCCGATAAACTTGTGCAAAACGCCACCATCGTATCGCTCGAAGAAAGATTCTCCTGCCCGCGGGAAAAGTTCGCCGACGCCGCCGCCCAGAAAGCGCTAAGCGAGCGCCTCGCTCAGGCGCGGCGCATCGCCGCGGCGGTGGAACAGGCCCTGGGAGCCGAACTTGCGGCGATAATCAAAGGGGACAGCCCTCTGCCGGCAGGCGGTGACGGCATATGAACAAAGCGGCAATAGCGGGCACGGCCGAAAGCCTCTGTCCCGTGTGCCTGAAACGTATCTCCGCCCAAAAAATCGCCATCGGCGACGACGTCTATCTTGAAAAAACCTGCCCCGAACACGGCTCCTGCCGGGCGATAATCTGGCGCGGGCCGCCGGCGTATGACGCGTGGGCGTTTGCCAGTCAGCCTCCGCCCCCCGTATGCGCCACCGCCGCAGACAAAGGCTGCCCGTTCGACTGCGGCCTCTGCCCCGCCCACCGCCGCCACACCTGCTGCGTCCTCCTCGAAGTCACTTCGCGCTGCAACCTCGCCTGCCCGGTCTGCTTCGCCGCAGCCGGCGGCGAAGCAGACGACCCCGACATCGGGACAATCGAAAGCTGGTACCGGCGGCTGCTTGCCGGCGGCGGCCCTTACAACATCCAGCTGTCGGGCGGCGAGCCCACCCTCCGGGACGACCTGCCCGCGATAATCGCCCTCGGCCGGTCGCTGGGCTACACCTTCTTTCAGCTTAACACCAACGGCCTGCGGCTGGCGGACGACCGCCAGTACGGGCTGCGGCTCAAACAGGCCGGGCTGTCGTGCGTCTTTTTGCAGTTCGACGGCCTGGACGACGCCATCTACGAAAAAATCAGGGGAAAACCCCTGCTGGACATAAAGAAAGCCGCCATCGCCCGCTGCGCCGAACTCGGGCTCGGCGTAGTGCTCGTCCCCACGCTCGTGCCGCGGATAAACACCGCCCACATCGGCCGCCTCGTCGATTTCGCCGTCAGCCTCATGCCGGCGGTGCGCGGCGTCCACTTCCAGCCGGTCAGCTACTTCGGCCGCTACCCGCACCCTCCGGCCGACGCCGACAGATTCACCCTCCCCGAGCTCATGCAGGCGCTGGCCGCCCAGACCGGCGGAAAAATGAAAATAAGCGACTTCCGGCCGTCCGGCGGCAGGAACGCTTACTGCTCCTGCCATGCCAACTACCTGGTTGCCGCCGACGGACAACTGAAGCTGGGGAACAGCGGCGAGCAAAGCTGCTGTCAGGCGCGCCCCGCCGGCGACGACGTCCGTAAAGCGCGGTCCTTCGTCGCCAGGCGGTGGTCGGCGGCCGGCGGCCCGCGGACCGACAGCCCCGCATACGGTCCGGGCATCGTCACCGACAGCCTCGACGCCTTTCTCGACACCGTCGATAAGCGAACCCTCTGCATCTCCGCCATGGCGTTCCAGGACAACGGCACCATCGACCTCGACAGGGTAAAAGACTGCCCCCTGCATGTCGTCGCCCCGGACAGCCGGCTGATACCCTTCTGCGCCTACAACCTCACGCGCATCAACGGCGAGCCGCTCTACCGTCCCCGTGGGGCGACGCCATGAGCGGCCTTGCCAGGACACCGCTCGACGCCTGGGCGGCGAAAAAAATCGGCGCCGGCGGGGCCGGCTTCGCGCGCGAACAGCTTGACCGCTACCAGTTCGAAAGACTGCGGGCTACCGTTAGCTGGGCGGCCAGCCACAGCCCGTTCTACCGCGACCTGCTCGCCGGTCACGCCGCAACCGGCCTCGACGCCCTCGCCGACCTCGCCCGCTACCCCTTCACCACCGCCGCCGACCTCCGCCGGCACGGGCCGCGCCTCCTCTGCGTATCCCAGAGCGATGTCAGCCGGGTCGTCACCCTCGACAGCTCCGGCACGACCGGCGCAGCCAAACGCCTCTCCTTCACCCCCGCCGACCAGGAAGCGACGCTCGACTTCTTCCGCCACGGCATGGCCTCCCTGACGCAGCCCGGCGACCGCGTGCTCATCCTCCTGCCCGGCGAGCGGCCGGGCGGCGTCGGCGACCTGCTCGCCGCCGCCCTCAAACGCAGCGGCGTCCGCCCCGTCCCCCACGGCCTTGTCCGTTCTCTGCCCGCGACCCTCGCCGTCATGGCGCGCGAAAACGTCAACTGCCTCGTCGGCGTGCCCGCCCAGGTGATTGCGCTGGCCCGCTGGGCGGAAAGCGCCGGCGTATCGCCTGCGGTGAAAAGCGTCCTCCTCAGCACCGACCACGTCCCCCGCGCCGTCGTCCACGAACTTACGCGGCTGTGGGGCTGCGACGTTTTCGAACACTACGGCATGACCGAACTCGGTCTCGGCGGCGGCACCGACTGCGCCGCCCATGCCGGCTGCCACCTGCATGAGGCCGACTTCTTCTTCGAAATCGTCGACCCCCTTACCGGCCAACCTGTGCCCGCAGGCGGGGAGGGGGAGGTCGTCGTCACCACCCTCGCCCGGCGCGCCATGCCCCTCATCCGCTACCGCACCGGCGACCTATCCCGCATCCATAGCGGGCCGTGCCCCTGCGGGTCGGAGCTGCGGCGGCTGGCGCCGGTGACCGCCAGAACGGACGGGCGGATAATCCTCCCCGGACACGGCCATTTCACCCTCGCCGACCTCGACGAAGCCCTCTTCGCCCTTCCGGGCCTCATAAGCTTCACCGCCGCCGTCGACAACCGCCGCCACGCAACCAGGCTCACCATTGCCGCTTCGCTGGCGGCCGGCCCCGGCGACCGGTGCGCGCTCTCGCTCACCGCCGCCGCGGACACCGTACCGGTGATCCGGCTGGCGCGGCAGGCCGGCAGCCTCGCGGTATCCGTCGCGGCCGGGCGCTGCCGGGGCGAGCTTGAGCCGAGCGCGGCCAAAAGAGCCATCATGGAGTTGAACTAAGCTCATGGACAGGAAAATATACTTGCTAAGGCACGGGAAAATCCGCCTCGAAGACGACCAGCGGCGTTATATCGGCCAGCTCGACCTGCCGCTCAGCGACGAAGGCGAGCAGCAGGCCGCGTGGCTGCAGCAAGCGCTCGACCCCGCCGCCCTCGGCGCGGTATACTGCAGCGACCTCGTCCGCTCGCGCCGGACGGCGGAAATCGTCGCCGGCCCTAAAGGGGTTCCAGTAACGGCGCTGACAGCCTTGCGGGAAATAGCGCTCGGCGAATGGGAAGGACTTTCTTTCGCCGACATCGCCCGCCGCTTTCCCGACGAATTCAAAGCCCGGGGCGCCGACATCGGCTACTACCGCGTCCCCGGCGGCGAAAGCTTCGCCGACTGCAGCCTGCGGGTGATCGCCGCTTTTCGCGACATACTTGGATCCGCGCATGGCGACCTTGCGATCGTCGGCCACGCCGGCGTCAACCGGGTGCTGCTCGGCCACATCCTCGGCATGCCGGTCGCCAACATTTTCCGCATCGCCCAGGACTATGGCTGCATCAACATCATCCAGTGCGGTGCCGCCGGTCATCAGCTCAAGCTCGTCAACTACCGGTGAACGCCGGACACCGACAGGAGAAAGGGGAATTACCGTGGCCGACGAAATGGCCCGCATAGCAAAACTGCGTGCGGAGGGCTTTCACTGCAGCCAGATCCTCATCATCCTCGGCCTGGAGCGCCAGGGCAAAAGCAACCCCGACCTGGTGCGGGCCATGAACGGCCTCGCCAACGGCCTGGGCGACTGCGGCAAAATCTGCGGCGCGCTCACCGGGGCTGTCTGCCTGCTCGGTCTCTACGCCGGCCGGGGCGAACCGCAGGAACGGGAAAATCACCTGCTCAACGTCATGGGGCAAAATCTGGTGGACTGGTTCGAGGAAAAATACATCCCAAGCTACGGCGGCGCCGACTGCCGGACAATCCTCAACGACGACCCCTGGAACAAAATGCTGCGCTGCCCGGCGATGGTCATCGAGACCTATGCGCGAGCGATGGAACTCCTCGAAGACAACGGATTTATCGCCGAACCATAAGCGGAAGCTTACGCCAAGCCGCCACTCCTTGCCCCCCGAAAAGGGGCTTTTTCTTTTGCCCGAATAAAACAGCCCCGCCGTGGCAATAATGCTGATAGTGAATTAACAGGGTTGGAAGCTTGTGGGAGGGACAGACGTGCTAGTAAACAAAGTCGAAATCTGCGGTGTCAACACAGCCAAGCTCCCCGTCCTGCCGGCCAGCCGGATGCGCGAACTCTTCGAAATCATGCAATCCGGCGGCATTGATGCCCGCGAGCAGCTCATCTACGGCAACCTCAGGCTCGTCCTCAGCGTCATCCAGCGGTTCAACAACCGCGGCGAATTCGTCGACGACCTCTTCCAGGTCGGCTGCATCGGCCTCATGAAAGCCATCGACAACTTCGACCTCGCCCAGAACGTCAAATTCTCCACCTACGCCGTCCCCATGATCATCGGCGAAATCCGCCGCTACCTGCGCGACAACAACCCCATCCGCGTCAGCCGCTCCATGCGCGACGTCGCCTACAAAGCCCTCCAGGTCCGCGACTCGCTTGTCAACAGATACTCCCGCGAGCCCTCCATCAACGAAATCGCCGACGAACTCAAAATCCCCCGCGAAGAAATCGTCTTCGCCCTCGACGCCATCCAGGAACCCATCTCCCTCTTCGAACCCATCTACCACGACGGCGGCGACCCCATCTTCGTCATGGACCAGATCGGCGACGACCGCAACCACGACTTCAACTGGCTCGAAGGCGTCGCCATCAAAGAAGCCCTCCGCAAACTCAGCGACCGCGAAAAACACATCCTCACCCTCCGCTTCTTCGAAGGCAAAACCCAGATGGAAGTAGCCGAAGAGATCGGCATATCGCAGGCCCAAGTATCAAGATTAGAGAAAGCCGCCCTCGGGCATATGCGCAAGTACGTCTAGGGGGAGGGCGTTGATAGGGGAAGCCGCCTGGGAAGTCCATCTGCGGCGTTGCTCCTCGGCTGCCATCCTCAGCGTACTTACGTGTACGCTTCCGGTGTCATCCTCCGGTGCGCCTTGCATCTGGAGCTTCCGAGGCGTCTTCCGGCAACTCATGGAAGACCATAGAAGAACCATTAGATAAAAGAATCAACATTGGAGAGGAATCAAAAAATGAATAAGACCCTGATCCGTATTATCCTGCCCATACTGCTCTTCGTCTTCGTCACCGGCGGCTGGAGCCTGCTCCTCGCCGGCGAGAGCAGGGGAGAGGAGGCATCCCCCCAAGACCTCATTCGCCTCCACATCATCGCCAACAGCGACAGTGCCGCCGACCAGCAGCTCAAATACCGCGTCCGCGACGCCGTCACCGCCCACCTCGCCCCCCGGCTGGCCGGCGCCGCCTCCGTAGACGACGCCCGGCGCATCGTCGCCGCCCAGCGCGAAGACATCCTCCGCATCGCCCGCCACACAATCGCCGTCGGCGGCGCAGCCTACCCCGTCGCCATCGAAACAGGCTGGTTCGACTTCCCCCTCCGCACCTACGGCGCCCTCGTCCTGCCGCCCGGCCGCTACGAAACCGTGCGCATCCTCCTCGGCGCCGCCGAAGGCAAAAACTGGTGGTGCGTCCTCTTTCCGCCCCTGTGCTTCATCGACGGCGCCACCGTCACCGCCGTCCCGGCCGTCGCCGGCACAGACGGCAGCGCCAGGCCGGGGCAAATACAAATCAAATGGAAAATCGCCGAAATCCTCGGTCGCCCATAAGCTCTCCCAAAAAATCCCTAAACAAATTCGCCCTTCCCGCCGATATAATCAGTGAGAGATAAAACCGGCAGGGGAGGGTGCACCATGCTCATCGCCACCACCAAGGTGCAGCAGACCAACAACCAAAGCCGTGACAAACGTCGCGCCACCAGCAAAGACAAACCAAAAAAACAGGAACCGTTCAACAAAGTATTGGCCACAGAGATGACCCAATCAACCCCCAAACGCTAAACAGGCCGTTGATAAGCCACCATCTGCGTTGTTAGCCCTCCGGGAGCGCGCTTGCCGTACGTCCTGTGTACTGTCTGCGCGCGCTTCCTCGGGCTGCCTTGCATCTGGGCACTTCTGAACGACCTCTAACCTGCGCCACCCATCAGGCCGCACGGCACCCCCGCCGCGCGGCCTTCGTCCGTTTTCCGTCCCGCCTGGTAAATAAAAATTGTCAAACCGTTCAAAAAATTCTCGCAAGTGCAGGAAACGAACGTTTTTTGTCCAATGAAAAATACAAACATCCTTTTATGTATCAATACAGGACGATTTGGAGGGAGCAAACATGATCCAGGACGAGCAAACCCGCGCCGCCTGGGAACGCTACATCGCCCACCGGGAAATCGAACCCGGCAGCATAAGGACCGACATCGTCCGCTCCTGGCTCAGATGCGAACAGCAGGGCGTCGATCACCGCAGCGGCGGCAGCAGCGTCATCGTCAACGGCAAAGAACTAGAGGCCCTCCTCGCGCGCAACGCCGCCCTCATCGACGCGGCCAGGCCCTTCATGCGCAGCCTCTACGAGCTCATGGAAAACTCCGGCTTCGCCGTCATCCTCGTCGACCGCGACGGCTTCGTCGTCGAAGTAATCGGCGACGCCGTAGTCCTCGAATCCCATCGCGGCATCCAGTACGTCAACGGCGTCAAATGGACCGAAGACCTCGTCGGCACCACCGCCATCAGCCTCGTCCTCCTCGGCAGCGGCCCCATCCAGGTCGCCGGCTACGAGCACTACTGCCAGAAGCACCAGGACTGGGCCTGCTCCGCCGCCCCCCTCACCGACTCCGCCGGCGACCTCCTCGGCGTCCTCAGCGTCACCGGCCGCAAAGAACAAGTCCACTGCCACACCCTCGGCATGGTCGTATCGGCCGCCGCCGCCATCAACAACTACCTCGCCGTCCAGAAAGCCCAGAAAGAACTGGAGCAGACCGCCAGCATCCACTCCACCATCGTCAACAAAGTATCCGACGGCCTGCTCATGATCGACGCCAAAGGCATCGTCACCTTCGTCAACCCCACCGGCGCCAAAATCCTCAACATCAACCCCGCCGAAGCCCTCGGCAAACACATCTCCACCCTCGTCGACTTCCGGCCCGTAGTCCTCCGCGTCCTCGAAACCGGCCAGGGCTACACCGACAAAGAATTCGTCATCGAAACAAAGCGCGGCATCCTCCACTTCATCAAAACCGCCATCCCCCTCAAAAACAGCAAAGGCGAACTCGAAGGCGTCATCGACATCTTCCGCGAGATCAAGAGGATCCGCCAGCTCGTCACCAAAATGGTCGGCGCCACCGCCCAATTCAGCTTCGAAGACATCGTCGGCAACAGCCAGGCCATGAAAGAATGCGTCCGCCTCGCCAAAATCGCCGCCAACAGCGCCGCCACCGTCCTCATCCAGGGCGAAAGCGGCACAGGCAAAGAACTCATCGCCCAGGCCATCCACAACGCCAGCCTCCGTTCCGAAGGCCCCTTCATCGCCATCAACTGCGGCGCCATCCCCCGCAACCTCGTCGAAAGCGAACTCTTCGGCTACGAAGACGGCGCGTTCACCGGCGCCAAACAAGGCGGCCGGCCGGGCAAATTCGAGCTCGCCCACGGCGGCACCATCTTCCTCGACGAAATCGGCGAAATGCCGCTCGACATCCAGGTCAAACTCCTCCGCGTCCTGCAGGAAAAACGCATCACCAGGGTTGGCGGCCAGCGCTACCTCGACATCGACGTCCGCGTCATCGCCGCCACCAACCGCGACGTCGCCGTCGAAGTCCGCGAAGGCAACTTCCGCCACGACCTCTACTACCGCCTAAACGTCCTGCCCATCTACGTCCCGCCTCTTCGGGAGCGCCTCGAAGACATCCCGCCCCTCCTCGACTACCTCCTCAAAAAAATGTGTCGCCAGCTCGACGTCGACGACAAATGCTTCAGCAACGACGCCCTCGCCCGCATCATGACCTACGAATGGCCCGGCAACGTCCGCGAACTCGAAAACGTCGTCGAACGCGCCGTCAACATCTGCGAATACGACGAAATCGGCGCCGAATACCTGCCGCGCACCATGGGCGAAAAAACCGAAGTCGCTGCCTGGAGCCAACTATCACTGCGCGACGCCGAGAAAAAAATCATCAAAGAAACGCTCCACAACACCCGCGGCAACATCTCCCACGCCGCCAAACTCCTCGGCATCGGCCGCAACACCCTCTACAGCAAACTGCGCGACTACGCCATAACCGTGCCGAAAGAAAACGAAATGTTCACTAATTGACCACTGACTGCTCCATAACCGAACACTCCGCACACCATCTCCCACGGGCGGACTGCCCCGTTTCAAGCCAAACACCTGTACATCCCTGTCCGTTTCCCTGTTGGCATGGAAAATGCATTATTAATTTTCCACAAAGACGTTATGGGAAAAACGAGAGGGGTGATCTCCATGAACCATGATGCAGAATTTCTACGCCACCTCTACCGGCGGATGATAAGCATCAGACTATTCGAAGAAAAAATCGGCGAACTCTTCCTCGGCGGCGAACTGCCGGGCTTCGTCCATCTCTATGTGGGCGAAGAGGCCATCGCCGTCGGCGTCTGCGCCAACCTCACCGACCAGGACTACATCACCAGCACCCACCGGGGCCACGGCCACTGCATCGCCAAAGGCGCGCAGATCAGGCCGATGATGGCCGAAATCTTCGGCAAAAAGACCGGCTACTGCAAAGGCAAGGGCGGCTCCATGCACATCGCCGACTTCTCCGTCGGCATGCTCGGCGCCAACGGCGTCGTCGGCGGCGGCTACAACCTTGCCGTCGGTGCGGCCCTCGCCGCGAAAATGCGCAAATCCGGCCAAGTCGCTGTCTGCTTCTTCGGCGACGGCGCCTCCAACCGCGGCACATTCCACGAAGGCATCAACATGGCCGCCGCCTGGAAACTGCCCGTCATCTTCGTCAACGAAAACAACCAGTGGGCCTCCACCACCCCCTACCGGACCACCAACAACATCGAAGACATCGCCGACCGCGCCAAAGGCTACGGCATCCCCGGCGTCATCGTCGACGGCAACGACATCTTCGCCGTCCTCGAAACCGCCAAAGCCGCCATCGACCGCGCCCGCGCCGGCGACGGCCCCACCCTCATCGAAGCCAAAACCTACCGCATCAAAGGCCACTTCGTCGGCGACCCCGAAATGTACCGCACCAAAGCCGAAGTACAGAAACACCTCGACGAAAACGACCCCCTCAAAAACTTTGCCCACAAGGTCATTGGCGCCAAACTCCTCAAGCAGGCCGACCTCGACGCCATCCGCGGCGAAGCGGCCCGCGAAGTCGAGCAGGCGGTCGGGGAAGCCCGCCAGGCGCCCTACCCCGACGAAGCCGAACTATTCGCAGACCTTTATGTGGAAGGGGTGAAGTAACATGAGGGAAATATCCTTCTCCGAAGCCACCCTCGAAGCCATGGCCGAAGAAATGGAACGCGACGCGCGCGTCTTCGTCATGGGCGAGGACATCGCCCGTCAGGGCGGCATATTCGGCCAATTCAAAGGCCTGCCCCAGCGATTCGGCACTGACCGGGTCCTTGACACCCCCATCTCCGAAACCGCCATCGTCGGCGCCGGCGTCGGCGCGGCCCTAGCAGGCATGCGGCCCGTCGTCGACATGCACTTCGCCGACTTCATCACCGTCTGCATGGACGAAGTCGTCAACCAGATGGCCAAAATCCGCTACATGTTCGGCGGCCAGTGCATCGTCCCCGTCGTCCTCCGCGCCCCCGACGGCATCATCCGCTCGGCGGCCGCCCAGCACTCCCAAAGCCTCGAATCCTGGTTCCTCCACGTCCCCGGCCTCAAAGTCGTCGTCCCCTCGAACCCCGCCGACGCCAAAGGCCTTCTCAAAGCCGCCATCCGCAGCGACGACCCCGTCCTCTACTTCGAACACAAAGCCCTCTTCCCCACCAAAGGGCCGGTGCCCGACGGCGACCACCTCGTCCCCATCGGCAAAGCCAACATCGTCCGGCCGGGGCGCGACGTCACCATCGTCTCCTACTCCATGATGCTGCACCGCGTCCTCGAAGCCGCCGACAAACTGGCAGGGCAGGGGATAGAAGCCGAAGTCATCGACCTGAGGACCATCTCGCCCATCGACTTTGACGCCATATACGCCTCCATCGCCAAAACCCACCGGCTCATGGTCGTCCACGAAGCCGTCAAAACCGGCGGCGTCGGCGCGGAAATCGCCGCCCGGGTCGCCGAAGAAAACCTCGACCTCCTCGACGCCCCCATCGTGCGCATCGGCGCCCCCTACGTGCCGATACCCTTCAGCCCCAACCTCGAAAAACTCGTCAAAATAACCGCCGACGACGTTACCCTTGCAGCTATAAAGCTGTGTAAGTAATAGAAAAATTGGAGGGGTACAAAAACATGAAAAAAGCGTGGATCATCCTTCTCTGTCTCGTCCTCGCGGTCTCCCTGGTCGTTGCCGGCTGCGGCGGCGGCGAAAAGAAAGCTCCCGAACAGAAACAGATCAAGATGAAAATGAGCGTCACCACCGCGGAAAGCTCCCCCTGGACCAAAGGCGCCCAAAAATTCGCCGACATCGTCAAAGAAAAAACCAAAGGCCGCGTCACCGTCCAAGTCTTCCCCAACGAGCAGCTCTCCAGCGGCAACCAGCCCAAAGGCATCGAGCAGCTCCAGAACGGCGTCACCGACCTGTCCTTCCACTCCACCATCATCTACTCCGTCCTCGACCCCAAATTCAGCGTCATCTCCATGCCCTGGATAGTCCCCAGCAACGAAGCCGCTGACAAAGCCATGAAAGGCCCCGGCGGCGACAAAATCAAAGAAGTCCTCCGCTCCAAAGGCATCGAGCCGCTCGGTTTCGGCGAAAACGGCTTCCGCCAGGTAACCAACAGCAAAAAAGCCATCACCAGCCCCGCCGACATGGCCGGCCTCAAGATCCGCATCCCGTCCATGAAAATGTACATCGACCTTTACAAAGAACTCGGCGCCGACCCGACCGTCATGAACTTCGCCGAAGTCTTCACCGCCCTCCAGCAGGGCACCATCGACGGACAGGAAAACCCCATCCCCGTCATCTACACCAGCAAACTCGGCGAAGTCCAGAAATACATGACCATCTGGAACTACTCCTACGATCCGCTCGTTCTCGGCATCAACAAGAAACTCTTCGACTCCCTCGACAAAGAAACCCAGAAAATCCTCCAGGACGCCGCCAAAGAAGCCTGCGCATTCCAGATCAAGCTCAACCGCGAAGAAGAAGCCAAGCAGCTTGCCGAACTCAAAGCCAAAGGCATGCAGGTCACCGTCCTCACCGCCGACCAAGTCAAAGCCTTCCAGGCCAAGATGGGCCCCGTCTACGCCAAATACGAGCCCACCATCGGCAAAGACCTGATGGACGCCTTCCGGAACGCCGGGAAATAGCAGCATTAGCGAGGTGGCTTGGCCCATAGCCGGGCCACCTCGACTATTAAAAAGCGGAGGCTGTCATGTCCAAACTGTTTGACGCCATCGAAGAATGGTTCCTGGCCATCTCCCTGGGGGCCATGCTTTTACTCAACTTCGGCAACGTCCTCTCCCGGTATTTTTTCAACCTTTCCATGTCCTTCACCGAAGAAATAACCACAAACCTCTTCGTCTGGAGCTGCTTCCTCGGCGCGTCCGCCGCCGCCAAACGCGGCGCCCACCTCGGCCTCAGCCTCTTCACCGACATGCTGTCCGCCAAATGGCAGCGCCTCGTCGCCCTCATCGTATCGATAATGTCGCTCGCACTGTTCGCCGTCATCGTCTGGACCAGCATCGGCATGGTCCAGTCGCAGATGGCCAGCAGCCAGACCACCCCGGCCCTCGGCATCCCCGAGTGGACCATGGGCATCGCCGTTCCCGTCGGCGCCGCCTTCTGCTTCATCCGTTTCGCCCAGGCCGGCTGGCAATCTTGGCAGAAGGGGGTTAACTGACACATGGACATCGAACCCGGCATTCTCCTGTTCCTCATCTTCGGCCTCCTGCTGTGCTTCAACACCCCCATTGCCGTAGCCCTCGGTCTCGGCAGCGTCATCACCATCTTCCTCAGCGGCAGCTCGCTCGACATCATGGCCTTCACCATGTATTCGGCCACCGCCAAATTCACCCTGTTGGCCATCCCCTTCTTCATCCTCGCCGGCGTCGTCATGGAGCAGGCCGGCGTCTCCAGCCGCCTCATCCGCTTCGCCAACGTCTGCGTAGGCCACATCACCGGCGGCCTGGCCATCGTCCTCGTCATCACCTCCTGCTTCTTCGCCGCCATCTCCGGCTCCGGCCCGGCGACCGTCGCAGCGCTGGGGTCCATCCTCATCCCCGCCATGGCTGAGGCCGGCTACAACAAACCCATGTCCTCCGCCCTCATGGCCAACGCCGGCGCCATCGGCATCATCATCCCCCCCAGCATCGCCTTCGTCGTCTACGGCGTCGTCGCCGAAGTCTCCATCGGCAAACTCTTCATGGCCGGCGTCGTCCCTGGCCTCGTCATCGGCCTCGCCCTCGCCGCCGTCAGTTACTTCCTCGCCAGGAAGCACGGCTGGGGCGGCGGCGGCAAGAAACCCACCCTCGGCGAAATCTGGGACGCCTTCAAAGACGCCGCCTGGGGCCTCATGACCCCGGTAATCATCCTCGGCGGCATCTACGGCGGCATCTTCACCCCCACCGAAGCGGCCGGCGTCGCCGCCGTCTACGGCATGTTCGTCGGCTTCTTCGTCTACAAGGAACTCACCCTGGCCAAACTCAAAAAACTCCTCATCGACGCCTCCGTCGGCTCGGCGGTCGTCATGCTCATCGTCGCCGCCGCCACCGTCTTCGCCTGGCTTGTTACCACCGAAGGCGTCGCCCAGGACATCTCCAAGGCCATGGTCGAATTCTCCAGCAACAAATACGTCATCCTTCTCATCATGAACGCCATCCTCCTCGTCGCCGGCTGCTTCATCGACGCCATCTCCGCCTACTACATCCTCCTGCCCATCTTCATCCCCATCCTCAACGCGGTGGGCGTCGACCTTGTCCTCTTCGGCGTCATCATGACCGTCAACCTCGCCATCGGCCAGATCACACCGCCGGTCGGCGTCAACCTCTACGTCGCCTGCAACATCGCCAACATCAGCCTCAAACAAATATCGGCGGCGATCACCCCCTTCCTCATCGCATCCCTCATCGCCCTCGCGGCCATCACCTACATCCCGGCCATCTCCATGTGGCTGCCCACCGCCCTCGGCATGAAATAAAGCCGCGTTTCGGGGGTGCACCGGCTGGAGCGTAACCTGCCGGCACCCCCCGCGTCACGGGCGGCTCCTTGCCCGAAATTGAAAAATAGCCGCCGGCCCTGCCGGCGGCTGACATACCAACGCATACCCCCCCCCTCCCGCGGACCGCGGCGGAACCTTCGGCCATCCCGGCCGCCGGTTCCGCCCCCGGTTCGTGAATCAAGCCTAGCGAGGATGGTGCAAAGCGCATGAAAACCAAAAGGCCCAGCCGCGAAACCCTGCTGCGCTTCTACCGGGAAATGCAGCGCATCCGCCAGTTCGACCTCAAAGCCGCCGAACTCTTCACCCAGGGCCGCATGGCCGGCAACATCCACACCTGCGTCGGCCAGGAAGCCACCGCCGTCGGCGCCTGCCAGGCCTTAGAGCCGACCGACTTCATCACCGCCACCCACCGCGGCCACGGCCACTGCCTCGCCAAAGGCGGCCAGGCCGCCGTCATGATGGCCGAACTGTTCGGCAAAGCCACCGGCTACTGCAAAGGCAAAGGCGGCTCCATGCACATCGCCGACCTCGGCCTCGGCATCCTCGGCGCCAACGGCATCGTCGGCGCCGGCATCCCCATCGCCGCCGGCTCGGCCCTCGCCAGCAAAATCAAAGGCAGCCGCGAAGTCACCCTCGCCTTCTTCGGCGACGGCGCCTCCAACGAAGGCGTCTTCCACGAAGCCCTCAACATGGCCTCCGCCTGGCGCCTGCCCGTCATCTTCCTCTGCGAAAACAACAAATACGGCGTATCCGTATGCATCGACCGCGTCACCAACATCGCCGACATCGCCGATCGCGCCACAGCCTACGACATCCCCGGCATCGTCGTCGACGGCAACGACGTCCTCGCCGTCTTCGAAGCCGTGAGCGCCGCCGCCGCGCGGGCCAGGGCAGGGGAGGGGCCAACCCTCATCGAAGCCAAAACCTACCGCCACCGCGGCCACTACGAAGGCGACCCCCAGATATACAAACCCGCCGACGAAGCCGCCGGCTGGAAAGAACGCGACCCCATCGCCCTCCTCAGAGCCGCCGTTCTTGCTCTCGACCCCGGCGCGGCCGCCGAACTCGAAGAAATCGAAACAAGCGTCCGCCGCGAAATCGAAGACGCCGTCGCCTTCGCGACAGAATCGCCCTACCCCGAGCCCGGCGAAGTCGTCCGCGACGTCTACGCCGCCGACAACGAGAGGAGCGTGGTCAGATGAAGACCATCACCTACGGTCAGGCCATCAGCGAAGCGCTCCGCGAAGAACTGCTCCGCGACCAAAACGTCTTCATCCTCGGCGAAGACATGGCCGTCATGGGCAGCGTCTTCGGCCTCACCAAAGGCTTCCTCGAAGAATTCGGCGCCAACCGCGTCATCGACACCCCCATATCCGAAGCCGGCTTCACCGCCATGGCCGTCGGCGCCGCCCTGCGCGGCCTCAGGCCCGTCGTCGAAATAATGTACGTCGACTTCACCCCCGTCTGCTTCGACGCCATCGCCAACCAGGCCGCCAAAATGCGCTACATGACCGGCGGCCAGGCCAGCGTCCCCCTCGTCCTCCGCTGCCCGGGCGGCGCGGGGCGGCGCAACGCCGGCCAGCACTCCCAGAGCTTAGAGGCCCTCTTCACCCACATCCCCGGCCTCAAAGTCATCGCCCCCAGCACCCCGGCCGACATGAAAGGCCTCCTCAAAACCGCCATCCGCGACGACGACCCCGTCGTCTGCATCGAACACAAACTCCTCTACGCCACCAAAGGCGAAGTCCCCGACGGCGACCACCTCGTGCCCCTCGGCAAAGCCGACATAAAAAGACCCGGCCGCGACATCACCATCGTCGCCTGGTCCCGCCAGGTCCACTCCGCCCTCGAAGCCGCGCAGACCCTCGCCGGCGAAGGCATCGACGCCGAAGTCCTCGACCTCAGGAGCCTCGTCCCCCTCGACTGGGAAACCCTTGCCGCCTCCATCCGCAAAACCCACCGCGCCGTCATCGTCCACGAAGCCGTAAAACGCGGCGGCTACGGCGGCGAACTCGCCGCCCAGATCGGCGAAGACCTCTTCGACAGCCTCGACGCCCCTGTCAAAAGAGTCGCCGGCCTCAACGTCGTCGCCCCCTTCAGCCCGGCGCTCGAAGACTTCATCTACCCCAACCCCGGCGATATCGCCGCCGCCGTCAGGCAAACCCTCGGCCGCTAACCCGGCGTAAAATACCAACAATTTCCGAGGAGGAGTAAATATGGCCACCAACTTTACCATGCCCCAGCTCGGCCTCACCATGACCGAAGGCACCGTCGGCAAATGGTTCAAACAAGTGGGGGAGAAAGTAACCGCCGGCGAAATCCTCGCCGAAATCTCCACCGACAAAATCACCAACCAGATCGAAGCCCCGGCTGACGGCGTCCTGCTCGCCGTCCTCGTCCCCGAAGGCGGCGTCGCGCCCGTCCAGGCCGTCCTCGCCGTCATCGGCGCCCCCGGCGAAAAAATCGACGCCGCCATCGCCGAAGTAGCCGCCGCGCCCGCCCAGGCCGCCCCGGCCCAGGCAGCGGTCGCCGTTGCTTCCGTCACCGTACCCGCAGCCGGCGACGGCCGCGTCATCGCCTCGCCTCTCGCCAAAAAACTCGCCAAAGAACAAGGCATCGACCTTGCCCTCGTCACCGGCACCGGCCCAGGCGGCCGCGTCGTCGAACAAGACATCCTCGCCTACGCCGCCCGCCGGGCCGCGGCCCCCAAAGCCTCGCCCCTGGCCGCCAAAATAGCCGCCGAGACCGGCGTCGACCTCGCCGCCATCGCCAAAGACGGCCGCATCATGGCCGCCGACGTCCGCGCCGCCGTGCCCGTCCAGGCGCCCGCCGCCGCCATCCCCCTCGCCGGCATGCGCAAAATCATCGCCGAACGCATGAGCCTCAGCTGGCAGACCGCCCCCCACGTCAACCTCACCGTCGAAGTCGACATGACCGCCGCCGGCCGCCTCAAAGACACCCTCGCCGCCGTCGGCGCCAAAGCCTCCTTTACCGAAATCATCGTCAAATGCGCCGCCAAAGCCCTCGGCGAATTCCCCATGGTCAACGCCAGCCTCATAAACGGCGCCATCGTCCAGCACGACAGCGTCAACATCGGCGTCGCCGTCGCCCTCGAAAACGGCCTCATCGTCCCGGTCATCAAAAACGCCGCCGCCAAAACCGTCGGCCAGATACGTGAAGACATCGCCTCCCTGAGCGCCAAAGCCCGCCAGGGCCAGCTCGGCCCCGACGACTACAGCGGCGGCACCTTCACCGTCACCAACCTCGGCATGTTCGGCACCGACCACTTCACCCCCATCATCAACCCCCCCGAATCCGCCATCCTCGGCGTCTGCCGCATCGTCAAACGCCCCGTCGTCATCGGCGACGAAATCGTCGTCCGCCCCATGGCCAACCTCTGCCTATCCTTCGACCATCGGCTCGTCGACGGCGCACTCGCCGCGAAATTCATGTCGCGAATGAGGGCATTGCTCGAAGAACCACTTCTGTTGCTAAGTTAAAAAGAAAAACGGATATATACAGGCCGTTCAGAAAGCCCCAGATGCAAGGCGGCTCCGAGGACGCGAAGCGACGCGTACTCGGCACGTACGCTAGCGAGCGCCCGCAGGAACAACACAGCAGATGGGGCTTTATCAACGGCCTCATTGTATTGGAGGCACAAGTTATATGAAGCGAATAATTGTCATAGGTGGTGGGCCGGGCGGCTACGTCGCCGCCATCCGCGCCGCCCAGCTCGGCGCCGAAGTCCACCTCGTCGAAAACGAGCACATCGGCGGCACCTGCCTCAACGTCGGCTGCATCCCCACAAAATCCCTCCTCCACGCCGCCGAACTATACCACGCCGTCACCCACGGCGCCTCCCAGGGCATCAAAGCCGACAACGTCACCGTCGACTGGCCGGCCGTCATGGCCCGCAAGCGCGCCGTCGTCACCAAGCTTGTCCGCGGCGTCGAAGGCCTTCTCAAAGCCAACGGCGTCACCGTCCACCGCGGCGCCGGCAGCCTCAAAGGCCCCCGCACCGTCGAAATCGTCGGCGACACTCCGGCCGTCCTCGAAGCCGACGCCGTCATCCTTGCCACCGGCTCAGAGCCTGTCCGCCTGAATTTCCCCGGCGCCGACCTGCCCGGGGTCATCGACAGCACCGCCGCCCTCGCCCTGCCGGCCATTCCGGCCTCCATCGCCATCATCGGCGGCGGCGTCATCGGCGTTGAATTCGCCGCCCTCTACCGCTCCTTCGGCGCCGAAGTAACCGTCATCGAAATGCTCCCCGAAATCCTCCCGCCCGTCGACGGCGAAATCGCCGCCCTCATCCGCGGCCACCTCGCCAAACAGGGCGTCAAATTCCTCACCGGCGCCCGCCTCAGCGAAGTCAAAAAAACCGCCGCCGGTCTCGCCGCCGTAGTCGTAGCCGGCGACAAAACCCAGGAAATCGCCGCCGAACAAGTCCTCGTCGCCGTCGGCCGCCGGCCGCGCACCGCCGGCCTCGGCCTTGAAAACGCAGGCATCGCCACCGAACGCGGCCGCGTCACCGTCGACGCCAACTTCCTGACCAATCAGAGCGGCGTCTACGCCGTCGGCGACATCAACGGCCTCATCATGCTCGCTCACGCCGCCTCCGCCCAGGGCACCGCCGCCGTCGAACACGCCCTCGGCCACCGCAGCGCCTACCACGGCCACACAATCCCGTCCTGCATCTACACCAGCCCCGAAGTCGCCGGCGTCGGCCTCACCGAAGAGCAGGCCAAGGCCCAGGGCGTCGCCTATAAAACAGGCGTCTTCCCCCTCGCCGGCAACGGCAAGGCCCTCATTGAGAGCGGCGGCACCGGCCAGATCAAAATCATCTCCGGCGCCAAACACGGCGAAATCCTCGGCGTCCACATCTTCGGCCCCCGCGCCACCGACCTCATCGCCGAAGCCGCCCTCGCCCTCAGGCTCGAAGCCACCGTCGACGAACTCATCTCCACCATCCACGCCCATCCCACCGTCAGCGAAGCCATGGGCGAAGCCGCCCTCGCCGTCGCCGGCGCCGCCATCCACTGGCCGCCGGCCCGCAAAAGCTGATGCGTCGCTGCCTCCTGCTCCAGCCCGGTCTCGTTAACTACGACACCGGGCTGGTCCTGCAAAAAGAAGCCCGAGCCCTCGTAGAAGAAGGCCGCTACGACGGCATCCTCCTCCTCCTCGAGCACCCCGCCGTCGTCACCATCGGCCGCGGCGGCGGCGACGAAAACCTCGTCGCCCACCCCGCCTGGTTCAAGGCCCATGGCGTCGCCGTCGCCCACACCGACCGCGGCGGCAACGTCACCGGCCACAACCCCGGCCAGCTCGTAGGCTACCCCATCTTCGACCTCGCCAAATGGCGGCAGGACGTCCACTGGTTCGTCCACACCCTCGAAGAAGCCGTCATCCGCACCCTGGCCCGCTACCGCCTCACCGCCGGCCGCAAAGCCAAATACACCGGCGTCTGGCTCGGCGACGACAAAATCGCCGCCATCGGCGTCTCGGTAAGGCGCTGGATCACCGGCCACGGCTTCGCCCTCAACATCGCCAACGACCTCGCCCTTTTCGACGCCATCGTCCCCTGCGGCATCAGAGAATTCGGCGTCACCAGCCTCGCGCGCGCCGGCGTCGCCGCCCCCCTGCCCGAAGTCGCCGCCGTCCTCGCCGCCGAAATCGCCGCCGTCTTCGACCTCGAATACAGCGAGCCCCAAGGAGTTGAAAACCCGTGACCACCGTCCAGCCCGCGCGGCCGCCCTGGCTCGTCCAGCGCGTCGCCCCCGGCTCCTTCGAAAAAGTCAGCGGCCTCCTCGGCGGCCTCGGCCTCCACACCGTCTGCCAGAGCGCCCACTGTCCCAATATCGGCGAATGCTTCGGCCACGGCACCGCCACCTTCCTCATTTTAGGCGGCGTCTGCACCCGTCGCTGCCGCTTCTGCGCCGTCCCCAAAGGCGAGACAGCGCCCCCCGACCCCGGCGAACCCGCCCGGGTCGCCCAGGCCGCCGCCGCCTTAGGCCTCCGTCACGCCGTCGTCACCTCCGTAACCCGCGACGACCTCCCCGACGGCGGCGCCGCCCACTTCGCCGCCGTCATCGCCGCCATCCGCGCCGCCTGCGGCGCCAGCGTCGAAGTCCTCACCCCCGACTTCGCCGGCCGCGAAGACAGCCTCGCCGCCGTCCTCGCCGCCTCCCCCGAAGTCTTCAACCACAACCTCGAAACAGTTCCCCGCCTTTACCCCTCCGTCCGTCCCGGCGCCGACTACCGCCGCTCACTCGGCCTCCTCGCCGCCGCCGCCCGCCGGCCCGTCCTTGTCAAAAGCGGCCTCATGCTCGGCCTCGGCGAACAGGAAAGCGAAATCCGCGCCGTCCTCGCCGACCTTGCCGCCGCCGGCGTCCGCGCCGTCACCCTCGGCCAATACCTCCGCCCCTCCGCGGGCCACCTGCCTGTCAGCGAATACATCCACCCCGACCAATTCCGCCGCTACGAGGAGACCGCGTACGCCCTGGGCTTCAGCCACGTCGCCGCCGGCCCCCTTGTCCGCAGCTCCTACCATGCCGCCGCCTTCGTAGACGGCCCGCAAAAAAAAAATGTAACCCTTGACACAAATACCTCGTCTGTTATTAAATAGATGTAATATCGGATTCCGCCCTGCGCGGACATCCAAACACGGACGAGGTGACGCCATGCTCTCAGAAATCAAAAACCTCAATAACCTTGTCATCTTTCGCGGTCTGCTCGAAGACCCGATAATCAAACAGCTTCTCGTCCACGCCGACAGGGCGGGGGAGGGGGGAGCCCTGCCGCCCGGCACCGTCGCCGACCTCATCGCCTTCGCCGAACAATACGGCCTTGCCGGCAACGTCCTCGGCGACCACCTCATCTACCTCCTCGTCGTCGACGAAAACAGCTTCAGCATCACTGCCGAAAAACAGCGCGGCCAAGTCGGCGAAAGCCTCCTCGCCGCCTGCGCCCACGACCTCGCCATCTTAAGGCGCCTCCACGACCGCACCGCCGCCCTCGCCGGCGGCCTCCTCGCCGACTACCGGCCCACCGTCGCCAGCGACCTTCTCGCCTTCAACGCCCTCAAACACAGCTGGGCGTCTTCCGGAGCCGCCGCCCCCGCCGAAAGCGCCGCCATGCTCGCCCGCCACTACGCCGTCTACGGCTGCGGCCAGATGGCCAACCACGTCGCCTTCCGCTGGGACCGCAAAGGTGGCCTCGTCGGCATAACCCACTACGACAAAACCACCTTCGACGACATCATCGGCTACGAACGCCAGAAAAACACCCTCAAAGAAAACACCGAAGCCTTCCTCGCCGGCCGCCCCGCCAACAACGTCCTCCTCATCGGCCCGCGCGGCACCGGCAAATCCTCCACCGTCAAAGCCCTCGTCAACGCCTACGCCATCAAAGGCCTGAGACTCGTCGAAGTCAACAAGGGCGACCTCCTCCACCTCCAGACCGTCAGCGACCTCCTCGGCGCCCGCGGCAAAAAATGCATCCTCTTCCTCGACGACCTCTCCTTCGAAGACTCCGACGGCGACTTCAAGCACCTCAAAACCGTCATCGACGGCAGCCTCCAGACCAGGCCGGCCAACGTCCTCATCTACGCCACCTCCAACCGCCGCCACCTTGTCAAGGAAACCTGGCAGGACCGCCAGGGCGGCGACGACGAAATCCACCGCTTCGACTCCCTCAACGAAAAAATCGCCCTCGCCGACCGCTTCGGCATCACCATCACCTTCCCGTCCCCCGACCAGCAGGAATACCTCAACATCGTCCACAAACTCGCCCAGAAGCACAAAGTCGCCCTCAGCGAAGAACAGCTCAACAAAGAAGCCCTGCAGTGGGAGTTCAGTCACTCGGGGAGGTCCGGCCGCGTAGCCCGCCAATTCATCCAACATCTTTTGGGCAAGATAGTTTAGCGTCCGTTGATAAGCCCCCATCTGCGTTGTTGTTCCGCCTGGCGCTTGCTAGCGTACGGCCCGAGTACGCGTCGCGGCACGCCAGGCAGAGCCGCCTAGCATCTGGGGGCTTCTGAACGTCCGCTCGCAGAAAAACGATAGTTCGAAAAGAACGAAAACCGCCACACGGCGGTTTTTTTCGTAGAGGTTTTTGCCATACCCTGGCGAAATCCTTTACTTCGACAGAACTCGGGAGGTGGCATCGTGATTCCTTATCGTCGGCTCGCAGCAGCCATCGTCACTCTTGTCCTCATCCTGGCAGTCCATATCTCCGCCCTCGCGGCCATACTGGTCATCCCCGAGCCGGGTGCCGATCCGGCCCACGTCGCCATCGTCCGGAAAACGGTCGACTCTTTCAACACCATCGTCGGCGCCGAAATGCGCGTCACCCTCAACAACGACGTGCGCGTCTTCGTCTGCCCCACCCGCGACAGCTATCGCGCCGTCCTCATCCGTGAGCTCGGCCAGAAGCCCGACGTCGCCGAGCGTTCCGCCAAATCCACCTCCGGCATGTCCGGCGGTCGCTCCAAAGCGGTCGCCATCAACTTCGGCGCTTACGGCAGCGAAGCAGCCAGCGCCCGCGCCTACAAAACCACCGCCCACGAACTCTTCCACCAACTCGAGCACCAGCTCGCCGGCAACAACATGGGCAAATCCTTCTACTGGCTCAAAGAAGGGGCCGCCGACCTCCTCGGCGCCGCCGTCGCCGAAAAAGTCGGCTACCAGAGCCTCGACAAATGGAAACTCGACCAGGTCAACACCCTCCGCAAAGCCGACAAATACGTCTCCCCGCAGGCCATTCTGAAAACAAACCTCGCCAAATGGACGACCCTCATCGAAGAAAAACTGCACCCCTACGAAATGTCCGACCTCATGGTCTTCTACCTCATGAGCCGCACCACAGCCGGCGGCTACCGGGCCATCGGCGACTACTACCGGTTACTCGGCCAGGGCCTTGACAACGACAAAGCCTTCGAGCAGGCCTTCGGCGCCCCTGCCGACGGCATCCTCGCCGGCTTCCAGGCCTGGTTCGCCGCAATCTCCACCCAGTCCGCCACCGTCGAAGTCATCGCCTCCCCCGGCATCCCCGCCCAGAGCCTCGACGACTTCAACCAGGGCGTCGCCCTTACCCGCCAATTCATGGCCGGCGCCTGGGGCGGCGACCTCATAAGCTCCATGCGCTTCGTCCTCGTATCCGGCAAACCCGCCTACGCCGCCGCCCTCGCCAAAGAACTGGGCCTCAGCGAAACCGAAGCCGCCCAGCGGGCCAAAAACAGCACCTGGTGGAATTCCGGCGGCACCGCCATCTACGACATCACCGCCAACCCCGCCAAACGCCTGCGCATCCACGCCGTCTCCGGCCTCCTCGTCCGGCGGTACGCCAACGATATCGCCCCCCAGAAACTCCTTGACCAGCTGTACTGGCTCAAGCTCGCCTCCAGTGAAGCCGTCGCCGCTCACATCGTCGAACTCGGCGGCGCCAACACCAAGGCCGCTTACCGCCAGGCCTGGCTAAATGTCCTCGCCAAAGCGGCGGTAATCCCCGGCCTTGACGAACTCACCACCGCAGCCGGTTGGGAACAGGCGAAAAAGACCCGCGGCGCCCCGCAGGTCCAAGCCGTCGTCCTGCTCGCCGGCCTCTACCTTCTCGACAAACACGGACCGGCCGCCTTCAACGAATGGTTCAAAGCCGTCGCCGCAACAGGCAGCGCCGACGCCGCCTTCCAGAAAACCTTCGGCGTCACCGTGGCCGAATTCAGCGAGGAATTCAGCAACCATCTGCGCCAAACCCTCAAAAAAGCAAGCTGAAGCACATATAGCCAAAAACAAAACCGCCGGTCGCCCGGCGGTTTTCTCGCGTTGCCCGTTCACTTCTTGTTTATATCCAGCACCCCTTCGATGCCGCACAGCTCGTTTATCACCTGCTCAAGCTCGCTCCGGTCGGACAGCTTCACCGTCACCGGAATAAAAATCTTCCCCGGCTCCTCCGCATCCTCGATCTGGATCTGGAGGATGCCCACCCCCAGCCCGCCCAGGCACGAACCGATGCGGCCGATCTGGCCCGGCTTGTCCAGCGACTTAATCAGCAGATTCGCCACCCGCGGGCTGCGGCTTGCGTACAGGCGGTCGATCCGCGGCAGCACCTCCAGCGCCACCACCACCAGCACCGTCGTCGCCACCGCCCCCACCATCGCGCCCACCCCGGCCGCCAGGCCCACGCTCGCCACCACCCACAGGCTGGCCGCCGTCGTCAGGCCCTTGATCGTCGGGCCCTCCTTCATAATCGCCCCCGCGCCGAGGAAACCGATGCCGCTGACCACCTGCGCCGCCAATCTGGCCGGGTCGGCGTTCGTCTTGCCCTCCACGTCCGAATACAGATTCAACGACAAAATCGCCACCAGGCACGAACCCAGGCACACCAGAATATGCGTCCTCAGCCCGGCCGTCTTGCCGCGGTGCTGTCGCTCGAAACCGATAATCCCGCCCAGCACCACCGAAACCACCAGGCGGATCACCGTCGTATAATCGTCAACCACCGGCCTCGCCTCCCCCCGCGCCCTTCTTCTTCAGCGGCTCGCCATGGGCAATATAAAACGCCAGCTCGGCGATATTCGTCGCCCGGTCGGCCACCCGCTCGATATAGCGGATCGCCACGTGATAATCCATGATCGTCTCCTGGACCCAGGGATGCACCGACAGCACGCACACCATATCGCGAAAAAGGTCGCGGTTGCGCTTGTCCACCGAAGTATCCTTATCGATAACCTGCCTCGTCAGCGAGCAGTCCAGCGTATCGTAACAGCGCAGCGCCCCCCGCAGCATCTCCAGCGACTGATCCTTCATACTCGCCACCGACCCGTGCAGCGTCGCCAGCGGCTGCATATTCTGCGTGGCGAACTTCTTCTGCACCATCTTCGCGATCTGGTTGGCGTAATCGCACGTCCGCTCCAGCTCCATCGCGATCTTCAGGCTGCAGGTCACGAAATTGACCTCCTCGCGGCTGCAAAGCCTGGCTGCCAGGCTATCGAGGCAATGCTCGTTTATCTCCTGATACATCAGATCGACCTGCTTCTCTATCTCACGCGCCCCGGCCGCCGCCGCCGCGTCGTTATCCACCAGCGCACGCACGGCCAGCCCGACCGCCTCCGCGGTCTTATCTCCCATCGTCAAAACCGACTGTTTTATCCAGGAAAAACCTTGCTGCATCATAGACCACCTCGTGTAATTAAGCTGCCATACCCCAATTATAGTTCAACGCTAATTACGAATATTCATGCAAATAGCGAAAAAATTTTTTCCCGACAACAAAATATGCGCATCAGCCTGCAAAATCGAATCAATCACCGGCAAAACGGGCGGTTTATATAATTAAGGATAAACGGAAACATAGATTAAATATATAGCAGATATAGATGATTTAACCTTTTGAATAGCGCAAAAATTGCTGGAATTGTCTGGTCCTTGACAGATTTGCGCCTGAAGTCCCGCTAAAATATATATATAGAAGGCTCACGCCTTTAAAAGAAACGAAAGGAGTGCTGAAATGAGGAAAAGGTCAGCTTATCGTCTGACCGCCTTGACCATGGCGGCCTGCCTGCTACTGTCACTGTCCGCCATCGCAGTCGCGGCGCCGTCGGACATGGGCGCGATGATGAAGCCGCCTGCATCCGGAGCGGCGGTCGTCGCCGACATGCCCGGGTTCCAGAACATCCGGTACAAGACCTTCTTCCGCGAGCGGACCGTCAACGAAGGCCTCGTAATCCGCCAAAGCCGGGTAGAGAACGGCAAGATCATCATCCCTAAATACGGCCTCTACTACACCACCCGCACCGACCCGGCTGAAATGTTCAAAGGCGAAAAGACGGTAATCCTCGGCAAGATGTACACCGTCGTCGACACCGACGCCCGGTTCGACGTCCTCGCCGACGTATTCGCCCAGAAGAAAAAGCCCATTCTCTTCGGCGACGGCACCAAAGCGCTGGAACTCACCGACCTTGGTCTTGAAGACAACGGTTACGAAGGCGTCAAAGCCACCTTCAAGATTCTCAAGCCGTCCGGCAACTACTACGGCACCGACTTCCCCGTATCCGCCGACCCCAAGATGGGCGACATCACAAAAGGCGTGCTCAAAAACGGCACCGGCAAAAAGACCGGCTCCTACCTGCCCGGACAGGGTTCCGATTGGACCCGGGAATTCTGGGACCGCTCCGCGAACACCAGCGGCCAGACCTACATAGTGGTCGAAAGCACCACAGCCGAAGGCGCCAAAATCAAAGAATTCGGCACCTCGGCTACGACCGCGGTCTATCTTAGCGACAAAGACCCGGTCGAACTCGTCCTCGGCCCCGGTGAAACCGGCAAAGTCGGCGACTACACCGTCAAAGTCGTAGCCCTCACCGCCGAGACCGCCACCGTCGAGCTCATCGCCAAAGACGGCGCCGTCACCCAGAAGGTCCTCGGCCCCTTCAACCACGAAACCGAGAAATACCTGCCCACCGACCATGTCAACCGGGCCAAGATGCTTGTCCGCTCCGCCGCCGGCGACGTACAGGTATCCCTCGACGCCCTCCGTCATCCCTTCCGGCAGGGCAAAGTCGCCCTCCTCGGCTACTATGACGTATTCAAACTCGCCGCCGGCGACCGGCTGCCCGCAGACCCGCGGTTCACCGTTCGCCCCGACACGTGAAGCACCTGCTCACAATATATCGAGCTGATGATCGAAAACACCGAAGAGATCGTCCTCGATATGACCAACAACGTGTTTGTTGGGCCAGACGCGTACTTCAAAGTAATCATCGACGAGTTTGACGGCACCACCGTGAAAGCCTGGCACCTCGAAGACTCCAAGGGCAACATCACCCTAAACCTCGCCGACCGAGCCAAGGGCAAGCATATCGACCTGCTGGTCAACACCCGTTGCCGCACCGTATGGCATTTCGTCGGCCGCTTTGCCCCCATGCTGGTCATCGAACAGTACAACCAGATCAAAACCCTCAAAACCGCAAACTGATGACCGTATCTTTACCGTCCGGATAGGATGGAACTGTCTGTCCGGCTGCGGCCGCCGCACGGCCGCAGCCGGAAATCCAGCCGAGGAGGTGTAAGCAATGAACAAACTGCTCAAAACGGCTCTCGCCTGCCTGCTCGCCGTGTTCCTGTTGACCGGAACAGTGGCAGCGGTAGCCCAACAAGCGCTTTTCGGCGTCTCGTCGCCGACAATTATCGCCGCCGAAGAAGAAAAAAAGCCTGAGCCTCCTGCCAACAAGCCTGCCGAGGAAGACGACGGCGGCTGCAAATGCTGAAATCCGGTGTCTCACAAGGTTGTTGACATACGTTCGGCAACCTTTTTCGTTCCCCAACCTAGCTGGGAGGTATGACCCATGAGACTCACCCGACGGCAATTCATCAGGTCCGCCGCCGCCGTGGGGGCCACCGCCGCCTTTACCGGCACCGCGGCCGAATTCTTCGAAGCAAAAGTCTTCGAAGCCTTCAACGGCTCGATAAAAGAAGACGCGCTCATCCCCACCCACTGCAAAGCCTGCGCCGCCGACAACCGTTGTCATTTGCTCGTTCGCCGCGTCAACGGCGTCGCCGTCAAGATCGAGGGCAACCCGGCTTCACCCACTAACCAGGGGCGCAACTGCGCCAAATCCTGCGCCGCGCTCCTGACCCTCTACAACCCCTACCGCGTCAGATTCCCGGTTAAAAGAACCAACCCCGAGAAAGGGCGCGGCGTGGACCCCAAGTGGGTAGAGATAACATGGGAGGAAGCGCTGGACACCATCGCCGCCCGGCTAAAGCCCGTAATAGCCGCTGACCCGCGGAAAATCGTATTCATGCTCGGCCACGACGCCAGCCTCAACATGGACGCCGCCGACGCCTTCGCCCATACAATCAAAACCCCCAATGTCATCGTCGGCGCCACCTCTATGGCCTGCGGCGGCTCTTCCAGCCCCCTCAACGTCCTTGTCAACGGCGGCTGGCAGGCCCGGGCCGACATGCTCTACTGCAAATACTTCCTCAACCTTGGCGCCAACTCCCAGCAAGGAGCCAAAGGCAACGCCGAAGAAATCGACGCCTTCGTCAACGCCCGCGACAACGGCCTGCGCGTCGTCAACGTCACCCCGGTCATAAGCCCCTCGCTCGCCAAAACCGACGAATGGGTGCCCATCATCCCCGGTACCACCGGCCACTTCCTCCTAACCATGATCAACATCCTCGTCAACGAACTAAAAACCTGCGACGCCCCCTACCTCAAAAAGCGCACAAATGCCGCCTACCTCATCGGTGAAGACGGCCTCTACCTGCGCACCCCCGACCGGCTCGACGACCCTGTCCGCGGTGCCAAACTCGGCAAACCCCTCGTATGGGACGCGGCCGCCAAAGAGGCCAGGCCCTTCGACGCCCCGGACCTTGGCGACGTCGCCCTCGAAGGCGTCTTCACCGTCGACGGCGTCAAATGCCGCCCCGCTTTCCAGGCCCTCCGCGATCATGCCGCCGCCTACACACCGGAAAAAAACCGGGAAATCACCGGCATCCCGGCCGACGTCGTGCGCCGCCTGGCCAGGGAATGGGTCGAGAACGCCCGTATCGGCAGCACCGTCGTCATCGACGGCGTCACCCTGCCGTACCGGCCGGTCGCCATCATCGCCGAACAGGGCGCAAAATGCCACGTTGACAACTACATGGTCGTTCACGCCGCCAAAATCCTCGCCCAGCTCGTCGGCGCCACCGACGCCCCCGGCTCGGCCAAAGCCAGCGCCCGCCCCTTTGTCACCATAAACCCGGTGGACGGCCTCAACACCGCGCGCGAATTCTACTACCGGCCCTTGAAAAAGACACCGTCGGCCCTCAGCCTCAAAGAGCACTCGCCCCTGCCGGGCTCCTCCAGCGGCCTGGCCTGGCTCACCCTCCGCGACCCCAAGGCCTACGGCTTCGAATACACCCCCGAGATTCTCGGCCTCTGGGGCGGCAATCCCCAGGCTCTCCTCGGCGACCCCCAGGCAGTAAACGACGCCTTCAAAAAGTTTTCCTTCGTCTTCGCCATCTCCTACGAATTCGACGAGCCAACCGAATTCGCCGACATAGTCCTGCCTGAATCCAGCTGGCTGGAACGTTACGGCCTTACCCCCGTCGTACCCCGCACCTCCCTTACCGAGCAATTCAAAACAAAAGGCACCAGCGGCTGGGCCCTCCAGCAGCCCGTACTGGAAAAACCCCTCTACAACACCAGGGAAGGCAACCAGATAATCCTCGACCTCAGTCGCAGCCTCGGCATCCTCAACGGCCCCGGCGGCCTCCTCGCCGCCCTCAACTCCGAACTGCGCCTCACCGGCGCCAACGCCCTCAACACAACCGCAAACTACACCTGGGAACAAATCATGGACCGCCTCTGCCGGGCCAAGACCGGCGGCGCCCACGACCTGGCCTGGTTCAGGAAAAACGGCCTTTTTCTCCAGAAAAGCTATGGCGTCAGAGACTATTACGGCGCCAGCCGTTTCCCCGCCGCCCGTTTCCCGCTCTATCTCGAAGAATTCGCCGCCCACCGGATAAGGCTAACCCGCGAATTTGCCGACAAAGGCATCGTCCGCCGTCCCGGCAACGACTTTGTCCTTCGGCAGCTCGCCCCTCTGCCGGTTTGGGAACCGCACCCCGAACATAAAGCGCCCGGCGAATTTGACCTCTACTGTATCAACTACAAAAACATGCAGCACCACTTCGCCTGCAACATCTCCAACGCCTGGCTCATGGAACTTACCGCCGACCAGGATCCGTACTCCCTACGAGTGATGATAAACGCCGCCACCGCCGCCCGCCGCGGCCTCAAAGACGGCGACCGCATCGAAATCACCTCCTTCACCGGCGGCAAAGTCGCCGCCGCCGTCCGCGTCACACAGCTCATCCACCCCGACGTCCTTGGCATCGCCGGCGCCTTCGGCCTCCGCTCCGCCAACCTCAACCCCGCCGTCACCGCCGGTCCCGCCTTCGGCGACCTCCTCAAACTCGACGAACAATACATCAACCCGCTCAAAATATCGCTCGACCGCGACGTCAAAGTCAGAATCCGCAAACTGTAGGGGAGAGGAGGAAACCCGCATGCCCCGTTACGGAATGGTTATCGACCTGAAGCGCTGTGTTGGCTGCTACGCCTGTGTCATGGCCTGCAAAGCCGAAAACGTCACCCCAGCGAACGTATTCTGGAACAAAGTGCTGGTTGAAGAAAAGGGCGCCTACCCGAACGCCCGGCTTACCTTCCTGCCTGTCCTCTGCAACCACTGTGACAATCCGCCCTGCGAGACGGTTTGCCCTACCGGCGCCACCTACCGCCGCCCCGACGGCATCGTCGCCGTCAACCAGGACAAATGCATGGGCTGCGGCTACTGTGTCGTCGCCTGCCCGTACCAGCAGCGCACCTTCAACCACAAAACCGCCGGCTACTTTCCCGCGCGCGGCCTCACCCCCCTGGAGGAACAAGGCTACAAAAGCCACACTCGGGGCACCGTCACAAAATGCACCCTCTGTGTTCACCGCATCAGCCAGGGGCGGCAGCCGGCCTGCGTCGTCGCCTGCCCCGCCCGCGCCCGCATCTTCGGCGACCTGTCCGACCCTGGCAGCGAACCCTCGCGCCTGCTCGGACGCCGCCCGGCTCACCGGCTGCTCACCGGCCTCAACACCGGGCCGGCCGTATACTATATCCCGGAATAGGAGGGGAGAGACAATGACGCTCACCGTCCAAACCACCTGGGGCCACCTTGTCGCCTGGTATCTCTTCCTTGCCGGCATGGGAGCAGGCCTCTACATCATCGCCATAGGCGCGAAAATCTGGCGCGGCAGCACCGCCTACGAAAAAGCCGGCTACTATCTCAGCCCTGCCCTTGTCATCCTCGGCAGCTTTCTCCTCCTCCTCGACCTCGGCCAGCCGCTCAGGGCCGCCCTTGCCATCCTCCGGCCCCACTCCTCGATGATCTCCGTCGGCACCCTCATCCTCAGCCTCTTCATCGCCGTCGGCCTCCTTCAGGGCTACCTCCTTTACCGCGGCCGCAGGCTCGCCGCCTTCTGGGACTGGGCCGGGCTTCTCCTTGCCGTCGGCGCCGCCACCTATACCGGCCTCCTCCTCGGCGTCGTCAAAGCCATCCCCTTCTGGAACAACCCCCTTCTGCCCGTCCTCTTCCTCGTCTCCGCCGTCTCCTCGGGAGCGGGGCTGCTCATGCTCCTGCCCGCCCGCGGCCCATTGGCGGCGGGGGAGGGGGGAGACATCCTCCTGCCGCAGCTGCTCAGGCTCGACACCGGCCTCATCATCGTCAAAGCCGGCCTCCTCGCCACCCTCATCCTCATCGCCAAAACAGGCGGCCTGGCCGCCGCCGCCAGCGCGGCCATCCTCCTCAGCGGCTTTTTCGCCCTGCCCTTCTGGGGCCTCGTCGTCGTCGCCGGCCTCGTTATACCTCTTGCCCTCGAACTGCGCGGCCAGGCCCACGCCCCCCGCGGCCGCCTCGCCGCCGGCCTCTGCCTGCTGGCAGGCGCGCTCGCCCTGCGCTACAGCGTCGTCGTCGCCGGCGTCTGGCTGCCCCTGGGCGGGTAACATTACGGCCCGCAACCGGAAAACACGCCGCAAAGCCGCCCACGCCGGGCGGCCTTTTTGTTTCGCCCTGTGCCGATAGCTTTCCGGTTATGGCCGCATAACAACAAAAAATCGCTGTCCGGGAAGGGTTTCGCGCATCGGTGAAAAAATTAACAAACTATGAAGAGTGGGGGGGGAGATGCATGCCGATCACCGACTGCCTGCTCTCGTCCGAAGAGGAGCACGAGCTAATTTCCCTGGGAACGAAGCTCGGATTCCGCAAAGGCGAGACGATCTTCGCCGCCGGGCAAAGAGCGGCGGAAATCCACTACATCCTCAGCGGCTGGGTCAGCGTTTACAAAGTCACCAACCAGGGCACACAGGTATCGGTCGGGCTCCGCTACCGCGGCGAATTTGCCGGCCTCGGCAGCTTCGCCTGCGACGGCGAACGCGGCTGTTCCGCCCAGGCGCTCATCGACAGCGAAGTCGTCATCCTGCCGCGCGACAACTTCCGAGCCCTCCTTAGAAAATACCCCGTCCTCAACGACAAGTTTTTCTGCCTCCTGGGCGCCCGGCTGCGGGAAACCCAGAACAACATGGTCTACTTCATCGCCAACCAGACCGACAAACGGCTCGCCCTGACCCTCATCAACATCGGGCAATACCTTGGCCGGCCTGACGGACACAGGCGGCAGGTCAACATCAGGCTGCCCCAGGAAGAACTCGCCCACATAATCGGCTGCTCGCGCCAGACGGTCAACAACCTTCTCAACGAGATGCGCGCCGCCGGCAGCGTCGAAATCAACGGCCGCGAAATCGTCGCCGTTAACCCCGCCAAACTGGCCACTTTCCTGTAACCGCGAGCCTCCAGGGCAAATCCTTACAAAAAAACGTCTACAACGACAAGACTCGGGGCATCCCCCCGGGTCTCGACGCTTTTTTACCCCATAATTCATTTTCATAATTTTTCCGAAAATGAGAGGATTGCCAACCTTTCTTAGCGAAATACTTCCTAGCGCAAAACAGGACTGGAGATTTCGACCTTGAAACCGTTATCAGACATACGCTGCTTCCTCCTCGACATGGACGGCACCTTCTACCTCGGCGAGCAGCTCCTGCCCGGAGCCCTGGACTTCATGAAATACATAACAGCCAGCGGCAGGGACTACCTCTTCCTCACCAACAACTCGTCCCGGTCCGCTCATTTTTATGCCAAAAAACTCACCGCCATGGGCTGGCCCGCAGAGCCGCGCGACATCCTCACCAGCGGCGAAGCCGCCTGTCTCTACCTCGCCCGGCAAAAAAACGCCGCCCGCGTCTTCCTCCTCGGCACCCCCGACCTCGAAGCCGAATTCGCCGGCCACGGCTTCACCCTCACCGCCGACGCCCCCGACTTCGTCGTCCTCGGCTTCGACAAAACCCTCACCTACGACAAACTCACCACCGCCTGCCGCCTCATCCGCGGCGGCGTCCCCTTCATCGCCACCCATCCCGACATCAACTGCCCCACCGAAGACGGCTTCATCCCCGACTGCGGCGCCATGATCGAACTCATCGCCGCCGCCACCGGCGTCCGGCCCCACATCATCGGCAAACCCCACCGCGACATCGTCGCCGCCGTCCTCGCCCAGACCGGCCATCCCGCCGCCGCCACCGCCATCGTCGGCGACCGTCTCTACACCGACATCGCCACCGGCAAAAACGCCGGCATCACCTCCATACTAGTCCTCAGCGGCGAAACAAAAGCCGCCGACCTCGGCAGCACCGCCGTCGCCCCCGACTACATCTTCGCCGGCCTCGGCACCCTCCAGCTGGCCCTGGCCGCCGGCGACCGACAGGAAGACAGCTTCCCGTCCGGCGGCTGACCACATAACCCCGGGCACCAATTTTCTATTTAGGGAGGTAGTACCGTGAAAAAACCCTGGTATCTCATCGTCTCGCTCATCGTCATCGCCGCCATGTCCCTCGCCCTTGTAGCCGGCTGCGGCGGCGGCGACAAAAAACCCGCCGAAACCCCCAAAGCCGCCGGCCCCAAAGGCACAGTAATGATCTACACCTCCATCTACCCCGACATCATCGAACTCATCAAACCGGCCCTCAAAAAACAGTTCCCCGACCTCGAAGTCCAGTGGTTCCAGGCCGGCACCGAAAAAGTAATGGCCAAAGTCGCCGGCGAAATCGAAGCCAAGAAAATCCAGGCCGACCTGCTCATGGTCGCTGATCCCTCCTATTACCTCACCCTCAAAAACCAGAACCTCCTCCTCAAATACGACTCCCCCAACCGCAAGGACGTCCAAATCAACAAGGACGCTGAAGGCTACTGGACCGGCGTCCGCATCTCCAACATGATCATCGCCTACAACACCGCCAAGGTGAATGCCGCCGATGTGCCCAAAACCTGGAAAGACCTCCTCGATCCCAAATGGAAGGGCAAAATCGCCATGCCCAGCCCGCTGCTCTCCGGCACCGCCTACGTCGCCGCCGGCGAACTGTCCGAAAAATACGGCTGGAAATACTTCGAAGACCTCAAAGCCAACGGCATGAAAGTCGAAGAAGGCAACTCCGCCATCCAGAATAAACTCGTGCGCGGCGAATACCTCGCCGTCATGATCCTCGAAGAAAACATCCTCAAGATCGGCGCCAAAGGCGAACCCGTCAAAGTCGTCTACCCCGAAGACGGCACCATCGTAATCCCCAGCCCGATCGCCATCTTCAACACCTCCAAAAACCAGGAAGCCGCAAAAGTCGTCCTCGACTGGTTCCTCTCCAAAGAAGGCCAGGAAGTCATCGTCAAAGGCTGGATGCACTCCGTCCGCGGCGACGTCGCCGCCCCCACAGGCGCTCCCGCCCTCAAGACCTTCATGGACAAAGCCATCAAGCCCAACTGGGAGAAACTCTCCAAAGAAAACGAGAAGGTCAAAGAGACGTTCCGCAGCAAGGTATTGGAGAAATAAATTCTGCAGCAGGGAGGGGGAGGACTCTCCCCCTCCTTCAGTGCGGCCGTTGATAAGCGCCCATCTGCGGCGTTGCTCCTCAGAGCGCTTGCTAGCGTACATCCGAGTACGCGGCGCGGCGCGCTCTTCCGGTGCGCCTTGCATCTGGGCACTTCTGAACGGCCGTGCGCAATTATAAGATAACGTAATTCTGGGAGACGCAGTCTCCCCACACTTCAGGGGGTACTCGTGATAAACCGCCTGCGCCAAAAATTCGACGCCAAATGGATGGCCATTGCCGCGGCTGTGGGCGTCCTTGTCCTATTCGTCGTCCTGCCCATGCTCTACCTCATCTGGCGGAGCGTCTTCATCGACGGCTCCTTCAACTTCGCCACCTACAAGCAGGTCTACGCCCAATCCGCCAACTGGAAAGCCTTCGCCAACACCTTCTACATCTCCCTCGTCGTCACATTCGCCAGCGTCGCCATCTCTTTTCCCCTCGCCTGGCTCGTCGGCCGCACCGACCTCCCCGGCAAAGGCTTCTTCCGCACAACCTTCATCGCCAGCTACATGATCCCCCCTTATGTCGGCGCCATCGCCTGGACCCAGCTTCTCAACCCCAGCGTCGGCTACCTCAACGAATGGCTGGTCAGCGTCCTCAAACTCGCCAAAGCTCCCTTTGACATCTACGGCATGGGCGGGCTCATCTGGGTCCTCACCCTCTTCTACTCGCCCTTCGCCTTCATCACCATCTCGCGGGCCCTCGAAAAGATGGACCCCAGCCTCGAGGAAGCCTCGCGGGTCGCCGGCGCCTCGCCGCTCGGCACCCTGTGGCGGGTAACTCTGCCCCTCATGTTCCCCAGCATCATCGCCGGCGGCGTCCTCGTCTTCATCGGCGTCGGCTCGGCCTTCGGCATCCCCGCCATCATCGGCATGCCCGCCCAGATCGAAGTCCTCACCACCCGCATCGTCACCTACGTCTACCTCGGCACCGGCAAAGGCATCCGCGACGCCACCGCCCTCGCCGTCTCCCTCATGATCGCCGCCAACTTCGTCCTCTACGCCTCCACCTGGCTTTTAACCCGCAAAGACTACGTCACCATCAGCGGCAAAAGCACCAGGCCCAACCTCGTCGAACTCGGCAAATGGAAATGGCCGCTCACCTTCCTCGTCAGCCTCTACGGCTTCATCGCCATCTTCCTGCCGCTCGCCTCGATAGCCGTCACCTCGCTCATCAAATCCCTCTCGCGACCCATCTCTCTCGACAACCTCACCTTCGACACCTGGCTGGCCGCCCTCAAAAACGACCAATACATGACGCCGCTGTGGACCAGCTTCGTCACCGGCGCCGCCGCCGCCACCGCCGCCACCGCCATCGCCGTCTTCATCGCCTACCTGCTCGTCAAGACCAGGATGCGCGGCCGCACCATCCCCGACGGACTCTCCACCCTCGGCGGGGCCACCCCCAGCATCGTCATCGCCCTCGCCCTCATCATCACCTTCTCGGGCGAATTCGGGCTAAACCTCTACAACACCTTCGGCATCCTCATCGTCGCCTACATGGTCAAATACCTCACAATGGCCGTGCGCACCATCGCCGCCTCGCTCAGCCAGGTCCACTCCTCCCTCGAAGAGGCCGCCCTCAACTCCGGCGCCACCTGGCTCCAGTCGCTGCGCGACATCATGCTCCCCCTCATCGGCCCCTCCATCGTCGCCGGCTGGTTCCTCGTCTTCATGCCCTCCTTCTACGAACTCACCATGTCGATAATCCTCTACGGCTCCCAGACCAAGACTATCGGCGTCCTCCTCTACGAACTCCAGACCTACGCCGACCCGCAGGACGCCTCCGTCCTCGCCGTCATCATCCTCCTCATCATCCTCGTCGGCAACATCATCCTCCGTAAGGTCTCCAAGGGAGCCATCGGCATATAACGCCAAAACCGGCAAAGGAGTTAACACTATGGCGGAAATAAAACTCCAGGCAGTATCCAAACACTTCGGCGAAGTCAAAGCCGTCGACCAATTCGTCGCCACCGTCGGCGACGGCGAATTCGTCTCCATCCTCGGCCCCTCCGGCTGCGGCAAAACCACCATGCTGCGCATGGTCGCCGGCTTCGAAAAACCCACCGCCGGCGAAATATACATCGGCGACCGCCTCGTAAGCTCGCCCGCCAAAGGCATATTCGTCCCTCCCGAGAAACGCAGCATCGGCATGGTCTTCCAGTCCTACGCCGTCTGGCCGCACATGTCCGTCTTCGACAACGTCGGCTACCCCCTGAAAATCAAGGGCCTCCCCAAAGCCGAAATCGCCGAGCGCACCAATACCGCCCTCGACCTCGTCCACCTCACCGGCTTAGCTGCGCGCCTGCCCAGCCAGCTCTCCGGCGGCCAGCAGCAGCGCGTCGCCCTCGCCCGCGCCCTCGTCGCCGAGCCCGACCTGCTCCTCCTCGACGAGCCGCTCTCCAATCTTGACGCCAAACTGCGCGAAAGCATGCGGTTCGAAATCAAGGAACTGCAGAAAAAACTCGGCGTCACCGTCATCTACGTCACCCACGACCAGGCCGAAGCCATGGCCATGTCCGACCGCATCATCGTCATGAACGCCGGCGTCATCCAACAGATCGGCAACCCGGTCGACGTATACGAAACCCCGGCCAACAAAACCATCGCCGACTTCATCGGCCTCGTCAACTTCCTCGCCGCCGAAGCGGGGGAGGGGGGAGTCGTCGTGCCCGCCCTCGGCCGCACCGTCTCCGCGCCGCCCGGCCTCGCCGGCAAAGCCGTCGCCGCCGTCCGTCCCGAGCAAATCGCCCTCGCCGCCCCCGGCGAAGGCATCGCCGCCACCGTCCTCCACAAATCCTACCTCGGCGACGCCGTCGACTGGCGCATCGAAGTCGGCGGCGAAACCATCCGCGTCATCGCCCCCGCCGCCGTATTCAGGGACCACAAGGCCGGCGACGCGATCGGCCTCAAAGTAGATAAAATAATGGTCTTCCCGGCCTAAAAACCATTTGCTACCGTCTAAAACAAAGTGGGGTTGCTAATGCATACAAAGATACTGCTCACTGGATCAACCGGACTGATCGGCAGCTGTGTCGCCGTAGAACTGCTCGAAAACCGCCGCGGCTGCGAGCCCCTGTTCCTCGTCAGGGCCGACAATAAGCCCCAGGGTCTCGCGCGGGTGCGCGCGGCGCTCGCCAAAGTGGGGGCGCGGGCGATTACCCTCGCCGGCCTCCACGAAGCGCAAATAATCCTCGGCGACCTGGGCGCAAGCAAAAAACTGGCCGCCGACGCCAGGCTGCAGGACGTCACCCACGTCATAAACTGCGCCGCCGTCACCGCCTTCTCAAACCGGCCCTCGATCCGCAAAGTCAACGTCGACGACACCCTCGCCTTCGCCGGCGTCATTGCCGGGCTGCCTGCCGTCAAGCGGTTCGTCTACGTCGGCACCGCCATGATCTGCGGCGCCAAAGCCGCCAACCGCGTCGTCTGCGAAGACGAATCCCCGGCCCCCACCACCCACTTTGTCGCGTACACCGAAAGCAAAGCCGCCGCCGAAACCCTGCTGCCGGCCGCTTTAGGCAAAGTGCCCCTCACCGTCGTCCGCCCGTCGATCGTCGTCGGCCACTCCCGGCTGGGGTGCAGACCCTCCACCAGCATTTTCTGGATCTTCCGCATGCTCTACCTCGCCTGGCGCTCGCCCTTCCCCCTCGACTATAAAATCGACGTCCTGCCGGCCGACTACGCCGCCGCAGCCATCGTCTACCTCGCCCTCAAAGACGACCTCGCCCATACCCGCTACCACATCGCCGCCGGCCCCGGCGCCAGTTGCACCTTCGGCGAAATAATGGACACCTTCATGCAAAACGGCGACCGCAAAGCCGCCCCGCCGCTCAAAATCACCATCGACCACTACGCCGAGAACACCGTCCACTTCAACGAATGGTTCGGCCCCGGCAACCCCCGGCTCATGCTCAGAGCCATCAACCTCTACTACAACTTCGCCAACCTCAGCCTCACCTTCGACAACTCGCGGCTCCTCGGCGAAGGCTTCACACCGCCGCCGCGGTTCGTCGACTACCTCGGACTATGCATCAAAACAGGCTGCCACGACCCTGTCAGCCAGCAAATGGTCGATGACTTCAAATAAAGGCGAAAACCCGCGTGCTACTTGCACGTGGCGGCGATGGAGCAAGCATGTGGCTTATTAGCTGGATACCGTGGTGTTTCCTGTCCGCCCTCTGCGAGAGCTGCGGGCAGATATGCTTCAAAAAAGCGGCGCTCTGCACCAAGCACGAAACCGGGCTCGCCTACTACCTTTGCCTCGCGAAAAACCGCCACATCCACCTCGGCATCGCCGCCAACCTCGGCGAAATGGCCGTCTGGCTCTACCTCATCGCCCACCTGCCGCTGTCGGTCGCCTACCCCTTGGCAGGGCTTCAGGAAATGATCCTCATCCTTTTCGCCGCCTTCGTCCTCAAAGAAAAAATCGCGCCCCTCGCCTGGGCAGGCGTACTCCTCATCGCCGTCGGCGTATCCCTCGTCTCATAACCGAAAGGCGGGCAAAATGCTTAAAATCATCTGGATCAGCATGATCATCGTCGAAACCGCCGCCCACCTGCTCATAAAACAAGGCACCATGCAAGCCGGCTTCAGCGACCTTGTGCCCAACCTTTACATCGCCGGCGGCTACGCATTATATGTAGTCGCCTTCTTCCTCTGGATGCAGATCCTCAAAGCCACCCCGCTCTACATCGCCCTCTCGGGCGCCTCCGTCATCTACGTCACCATCGCCTACGGCGCCCACTTCTTCCTCGGCGAGCCCCTCACCGCCAAATCCCTCGCCGGCACCGTCATGGTCGCCATCGGCGTTTACATCGTCAGCTACAGCCGCAAACGCGCTGAAGAATAACAGAAAAGAGGGAGGCCGCATGGCCGACATCGTCGCCCAACTCTGCGCCGGGTCCGTAATCCCCGCCGCCCGCACCACCGCCGACCTCACCCACGCCCTCGCCACCACCGCCGCCCCCGCCGTCATCCTCCTCTTCGGCGACATCAACACCCTCCCCGGCCTGCTCGCCGAAGCCAAACGGCACGGCAAGCGCCTCATCGTCCACCTCGACCTCTTAGACGGCGTCGGCAAAGACCGCGCCGGCGTAAAATGCCTTGCCAGGCTTGGCGTTACCGCCCTCATCACCACCAAACAACAACTTGTCAAAACGGCGCGGGACGAAGGTATCATCGTTGTCCAGCGCCTCTTTATCATGGACACCGAAGCATTGCGCACCGGCATAAAAATCGTCAACCAGGCCAAACCCGACGCCGTCGAAGTCCTGCCCGCCTCCGTACCCGCGTGGGTCTTCCGCGAAATAACCCACCAGACCGGCCTGCCCCTGTGGGCCGGCGGCCTCGTCGCCACCCGCGCCGACGTCCAGAGCGCCCTCGCCGGCGGCGCCCTCGCCGTCAGCACCTCCCACCGCGACCTCTGGAAATAACCGATAGCAAAGCGGAGGACACCATGTCCGCACTCGCCCTCGCCCTCGTCCTGGCGGCCGCCTTCGCCCACGCCGCCTGGAACTACCTCGCCAAAAAAATCTGCGGCGGCGTCCCCTTCATCTGGCTGTTCGCCGTCATGTCCGCCGTCATCTATGCCCCGGTAGCCGCCTGGGTATACCTCACATATCAGCCCGTCATCGGCCCCGCCGAGCTCGGTCTCATCGCCGGCACCGCCGTCCTCCACGCCATCTACTTCATCCTCCTCGACAAAGGCTACCAAATCGGCGACCTGTCCGTCATCTACCCCCTCGCCCGCGGCACCGGGCCGCTCCTCGCCATGCTCGCCGCCGTCCTCCTCCTCGGCGAACGCCCCTCCTGGCTCGCCATCGCCGGCTGCCTTGCCATCGGCGCCGGCATCCTCGTCCTCACCGGCAACCCCGCCAAACTCGGCGACCCCGCCAACCGGCGGCCCGTCATCTTCGCCATCTTATGCGGCGCCGTCATCGCCGCCTACACCGTCTGGGACAAAATCGCCGTCAGCGCCTTCCTCATCCCGCCCCTCCTCTACGACTGGGCCGCCAACCTCGGCCGCGTCCTCCTCCTCACCCCCGCCGCCCTCCGCGACAAAGAGGGCGTCCGCGAGCAATGGCGGCAGAACAAACTTTCCATCGCCGCCGTCGCCGTCCTCTCACCCTTAGCCTACATCCTCGTCCTCACCGCCATGGTCTTCAGCCCCGTCAGCTACATCGCCCCCGCCCGCGAAATCAGCATCCTCATCGGCGCCCTCGCCGGCACCCACATCCTCCGCGAAGGCAACGCCGGCCCGCGCCTTGCCGCCGCCGGCTTCATGGTCGCCGGCCTCGTAGCCCTCGCCCTCGGCTGATTACAGTCAATAAAAGTCCCAATCCCGCATATAAATTAGCAGACAAGCCGGACAGGACCGAACCCGGCTTAAGGCAGCCTGTCGTGATCACCAGACAGGCTAATATAATCTCCGCGAGGAGGGACACCAGCCATGGAAGTCATCAGGAGCGCGTCAACCCCTGACAAGGCATCGGCCTGGAAAACCTTCGTAAACTCGGGAGAAATCGTCGCCGGCGCCATCCCCCCGCCGATCGCCGCCTCATGGCGCAAATGCGCCCTCACCGGCGTCGACCCCGCCGACGGCACAGGACGCATCGTCCTCGAACACGCCGACCTCAGGCGGCTCGTCGACAAAAACCGCGCCATCGTCAGCCTCGCCAAACCCTTCATGCAAAACCTCTACCAGTTCTTCCGCGCCTCCGGCTTCATCATCGTCCTCACCGACGAAGCCGGCTACATCCTCG